>JAAYGH010000237.1 GCA_012727825.1 Trueperella sp. | reverse complement strand
GTTGCGGCGGCTGACCTGAAAAACTTGTGAGAAATAGGCCGAAATGGGCAATAACGTCGATGAAAACGCTCAAAGTCATGGTAAATGTCCGCCTGGCGCGATAGTGTCGCGATTTGCCGTTGCCCTGATTCCAGTTGCCCGCGCAAAACGCGGGATAAATGGAGCCACTCCAACCTTTGAATAACGGGACTTTCGGCTTTCGAAAATAGATGAGGTAAGGGTAGCCTTACCAGTATTCCAGCCATTTGTTCACAGTCCTTGGAGGGTTTATGAGGCTCGCAGAGTGTCCTACTCGCGTGGCGCTTCGCCTTACGAAAATCGAACTCCCGCAGCGCAATCTTCTACGCATGCAAGAGATCGGTCTACGAGTTGGCACGGAGGCCACAATCATTCAGCACGCAGGCTTCGGCGGTCTGGTCCTCAACATTGCCGGCTCGCGCGTGGCCATTGACCACCGCTCAGCCAAGAAGATTCTCGCGGAGCCGGTGACGGCATGACCACCCAGCCCGCAACGAATGCACATCGGACGAAACGACCCTGCGAGGGCGCCACGATCGCCCTCCTCGGCAATCCAAACGTCGGAAAATCTACACTTTTCAACGGCGTGACCGGCGCCCGCCAGGCCGTCAGAAACGCACCCGGCACAACCGTCGAAGTTCAAGTCGGCACCTGGAAGAATGTTGGCGCTACGATCCTCGACCTGCCCGGTACCTACTCACTTGTGCCCAACAGTCCGGACGAAAAGGCCGTGGCGGACACGCTGGCATCGACGACCACCACTCCGGTGACCGGCGGTCACATCGACCTCGTCCTCGCGATCCTCGACGGCGGCGCCCTCACCCGTTCCCTCTACCTCCTCGCCCAACTGGCCCAAACTGGCTACCCGCTCGCTGCAGTCATCTCGATGGCCGACGTCGCCGCGGATAACGGCATCACGATCAACCCCTCCGCGATCTCTCGCGAAATCGGTATTCCAGTCCTCGTCTTTGACCCGCGCAAACCCGCGGACTACCCGCAACTTGACCGCTTCATCGAACAGGCGATCCGTGAGCCGAAGCGGGTCAAGGGAATTGCTCCCGATCCAACAGCCCCCGGCTATAGCGAATACGCCACTGGCGCCCGGGTAGCCGACTGTCGGATGACCCATGTCGATCCCCGCGATCTTCTCGCCCAGACCGCGTGCCGGTGCGGGAATAATTGCGGGCACGACGTCCTCGCAGCTAGCGATATTCCCGCCGGTCCTGTTCCGGTCGATATCCGCGGTCGGACCAGCGAGGTAGATCCCGGTGTCGACCACGACCCGCAATCTGCCGCCGAACTCCAACGAGCGGCAACGCTTTTCTCGTGGGTTGACCGCGTGGAATCCGCCATCACTGAAAACGTGCATCAGGCCGATTCGCGCCTCTCACGTTCAGACCGTGTGGATCAAGTTCTTCTCAATCCGTTTGCGGGCCCGCTCGTCTTTTTCGCCCTCATGTGGATGCTGTTCAAGTTGGCAGGGGAGTGGGTCGGCCCGGTCCAGGACCTCTTCGATGCCCTTTTCACGAACACGGATGCGGGCGCGTTCTCGCTGGCAAACGGCCTCGGCTGGCTCCTTTCTGCTGTGAACCTCTCCGGTACCTGGTTGGACTCGCTCCTCGTCAACGGGCTCGCGACGGGCCTGGGGGTCGTCGCCTCGTTCGTGCCCCTCATGTTTACGATTTTCGCCGCGCTGTCGATCCTTGAAGACTCCGGCTACATGGCTCGGGCAGCATTCCTCGCTGATCGGCTGATGCGCCGGATCGGGCTTGATGGCCGAGTTGTGCTCCCGCTGATCATGGGATTTGGCTGTAATCTTCCCTCGCTAGCCGCGGTCCGCACACTGCCATCCGAGGCGCAACGACTCGTCACCGTGCTCATTACGCCATATACGTCGTGCGCGGCGCGATTGACGATCTACTTGATGATTGCAAAAATCTTCTTCCCGGACTCGGCCGGCACGGTCGTGTTCGGCATGTATGTGGGCTCGATTGTGCTCGTCGTCTTGGGTGCTTGGGTGCTCAAACAGTTCATCACCAAACACGACGCCGAAGCTCCGCTGATGTTGATCCTGCCCGCCTACCAGGTGCCCCGGATTCTCGTGCTCGTGCGGCACGCAGTGCAGCGCTCGTGGATCTTCATCAAGGGCGCGGGCAAGATTATCGTGGTGATGTCGATGGTCGTGTGGCTTCTGGGTGCTATCCCGGCAGGCAGCGGAGGCGCGGGGAAGTCCTTTGCCGACCCAGATCTCACGATGGAAGACTCCGCCTACGGCCAAACCGCCAAAATCCTCGAACCGATCTTCGAGCCTGCCGGATTCGGCGACTGGCACATGACCGGCGCCCTCATGACCGGCTTCGTTGCCAAAGAAACCGTGGTCTCATCCATCGTCACCTCCTATAACATGGACGCGGCCGCAGCAGGCGATGCCGAGGATAATGGCGACGATCTTGGCGCGCTCCCCGAACTCCTCACCAGCACTTTCACCGAAACTGCAGGTGAGGGCTACCAAGGTCTGGCTGCCATCGCCTTCCTCGTTTTCGTCCTTGCTTACACTCCGTGCATGGCCACCGTGGCCGAGCAGGCGAGACTGATCGGCGGGCGAAAGACCACGATCGCCGTCGTCGTTCAACTCGCGGTGGCATGGGCATTGGCCGTAGGAATCTTCCAAATCGGAAAGCTGTTCCTGTGAGCGCGGCGGTGACCACCGTGCCCCTGGGCGCAACCGAGCGTGTGCTTGCCGAGATTCGCGCGGGTGCAACGGTGCCCGCCGTCGCCAGACGAACTGGCACGTCCGAAGTCTTCGTTAAGACAATCCTCAACCACTTCGAGCGTCTTGGCATGCTCGGATCGGCAACCTCGCTGTGCAGCTCCGACCACGGAGCGTGCAGTCCCGGTGGAGCCCAGTTGGAAGCGGCTAAGATCAGTTGTGCAGGATGCGCTTTCGCCCGCTAGGACAGCCGCGGGCATGCTCAAGGAGGAGACATGACTGCACATGTTCACGTGGCAACGTTTGCCGAACAGATCAAGGCCCGAATTTCCGGGGAGGTGGACGATTCCGTCCGCGCCCGCGCCGAGTATTCGACTGACGCATCTAACTATCGGGTCCCGCCTAAAATAGTCGTTTTCCCAAAGGATAACGACGACGTTGCCGCCGTTTTGGAGATCTGCCGCGAGCAGGGGGTGCCATTTACGTCACGAGGTGGCGGCACCTCGGTGGCCGGAAACTCTATCGGCACGGGCGTCGTACTCGACTTCTCGCGGTATATGAATAAGATCCTCGACATCGATCCGCAGGCGCGCACAGCGCGCGTCCAGCCGGGTGTGATCATGAGCGATCTCCAGCGGGAAGCCGGAAAGTTCGGCTTGCGGTTCGGGCCGGATCCGTCGACGATGAACCGCGCGACTTTTGGCGGAATGATCGGTAATAACGCGTGTGGTCCGCATGCGGTGGCGTGGGGGCGAACCGCAGACAACGTTGTGGAACTCGAGTGCCTCGATGGGCACGGGCGGGCCTTCACGGCGGGCGCCGGCGACGGTGCACTGGACGCGGTGCCGGGCCTCGAGGATCTGGTAGATCGTCATCTGGCGGAGGTGCGCACCAATTTTGGGCGGTTTTCCCGCCAGGTGTCGGGGTATTCGATGGAGCACCTGCTGCCCGAACACGGGCGCGATCTGGCCAAGATGCTCGTCGGTTCGGAGGGCACGCTCGTGGTGATCACCGAAGCGACGTTGCGGCTGGTTCCACAGGCACAGGCCCCCACGCTGATCGTGCTGGGTTATCCGGACATGCCGGCGGCAGCCGACGCTGTGCCGGCGCTTCTTGAACATGCGCCGTTGGCTGTCGAAGGCATCGACGCCGAATTGGTGGACGTGGTACGGCGGTCGAAGGGTACCGTGCCGGAGCTCCCACCGGGTGGCGGATGGCTGTTCATTGAGGTGGGCGCCCAAGAAGGCGAAGACATTTCGGTGGTGGGCGAACGCGTGGAGGCAATTACTCGCGACGCCGGGACCGACGCCGTCATGGTCCGCCCGCCCGGGCCGGAGGCCACCGAACTGTGGCGCATCCGTGCTGACGGTGCGGGACTGGGTGGGCGTACCCCGGCGGGCACTCCCGCATGGCCAGGCTGGGAGGACTCGGCCGTGCCACCAGAAAAGCTGGGCGATTACTTGCGCGACCTGCGTGGGCTGATGGATCGCCACGGGTTGAATGGCCTCATGTACGGTCACTTCGGTGATGGCTGCGTTCACGTGCGTATCGACTTCCCGATCGACGCGGAATCCGGCGTGCCAATCATGCGCACGTTCATGGAAGAAGCCACCGATATTGCGGTGAGCTACGGGGGGTCGATGTCCGGCGAACACGGCGATGGGCGTGCTCGTTCGGAGATGCTCGATCGCATGTATCCGCCCACGGTGATGGGCCTCTTCGCTGCCGTGAAAAACCTGTTCGATCCCGGCGCCGTGCTAAACCCCGGCATCCTCGTGGATCCCGAGCCGCTCGATGTTGATTTGCGGCGCCCGGCCGCGGCGCCCACCGCCTACGCGGGTGGATTCCACTTCGGTGAAGACGAGGGCGATTTCACGCGGGCCGTGCATCGCTGCACCGGCGTGGGTAACTGCCGCGCCGATCGCACCGCGGCAGGGTTCTTCATGTGCCCCTCTTATCTTGCGACCAAAGACGAAAAGGACGTGACACGCGGGCGCGCGCGGGTGCTCCAAGAGATCACCAACGGAACACTCGTCGAAGATTTTGCGGACAAGGCAGTGGTCGAAGCGCTCGATCTGTGCCTCGCCTGCAAGGCGTGCGGCCGCGACTGCCCCACCGGCGTCAACCTCGCCAAATACAAATCTGAGGCGCTCTACCGCGGATACAAGGGCAAGCTCCGCCCACGCACCCACTACGTGCTGGGCAACCTGCCGATCCTTGGCCGCCTCGTCACGTGGCTGCCACCCGTTGCGGCGATTGCGAATGCGGTGCTGAAGATTGGCCCGATTCGCAAGCTTGCGTTCTCGGCGTTGGGCATTGATGCTCGCCGCGAGATGCCAGGCTTTGCCACCCAGCGCTTCTCGCGCATTGCAGCTTCCCACAAGGATGCCGCCCAGAAGGCCAAAGCAACGCTTCGCCCGAATGCGGAAGGACGCGTCGTCGTCGACCCGGGGACGGTTCGCCCTGGAACTGGGGAAGACGCGGAGAAGTACGTGATGCTGTGGGCTGATTCGTTCTCGGAAACCCTCGATACGGTCGGCGCGCAGGCGATGGTCGCGGTCCTGCAGGACGCCGGCTACACGGTGCTCATTCCGCCGGAGGATGCGTGTTGCGGGCTGTCCTGGATTACCACCGGCCAGCTCGCGCATGCGAAGAAAGAACTGACGAACCTGCTGAGCGTGCTGGCACCATTTGCCGCCTCGGGTATTCCGATTGTGGGCGTGGAACCATCGTGTACCGCGGTGCTGCGCGAGGATATACGTGACTTGTTGCCCGGTGATCAGCGCACGGGCGTCGTCGCCGATATGACATTCACGCTTGCCGAGCTCCTCAGCTCGCCGGATCCGATCGGGCCGGGCGAGCAGTGGGAGGCACCGGACCTGACGGGCGTGGAGATTGTGGCGCAGCCGCACTGCCATCACTACTCGGTCATGGGTTGGGATGCTGATGCTGACCTGCTGACGGCGGCGGGCGCGAAGCTGACCACGTTGTCGGGCTGCTGCGGACTTGCCGGCAACTTCGGGATGGAGCAGGGGCACTACGACATCTCGGTAAAGGTGGCGGAAAACAACCTCCTACCGACCCTGACGAATGCCTCGCCAGACGCCGTTTACTTGGCCGACGGATTCTCGTGCCGTACCCAAGCCGAGCAGCTCGCGGGCGACCAAGGTGTGCATCTGGCCGAACTCCTGCGCGATGGCCGCGCGACACGCAGGCGAACCACGGCCTAGGCCCCTCGAACGGGGACAGGTAAACGAAATGCTCAACCTCATGCCTTAGGGGCAAGCGCGGACGAGCCGGCCGGGCCAACGTCAGGTAATCTAGATAACGGAGAGGGAGAGCGCGTGGGAGTTTTTGAGTTGCGTGACGGTCGGCTTGTGGCCGCGTCACACGTGTCGGCCGGCGATGTCGATGATTCTTTGCTGAGTGCCGTGCGTGCGCAGTCCCTCGAGTTGATCGAGCGACCGCTCTTCCCCGTGGGCTGGATCGGCGACGCCGGCGAGTCGCTGGTGGCGTTAGATCCGACGGGGCAGGTGGTGACGATCGAGGTCATCGCCTACCTGACCGCCCAGACATTCGTGACGGCCCTGACCCGCGCCGGGCAACACGCCAATTTGAATCGGAGTGAGCTCGCGGATCTGTATGTGAGCGGGGACGAGGCATTTTCGGCTGACTTTGAAAACTTTGTGGAATCCTCCCCGCCAATGACGAAGCATGGCCCGAGACTGTTCATCTTCTCGGTCGACTCCGATACGGATGTTCAGCGGCCACTGGCTGCCCTGCGCGGGGTTGGTGTGGAAACCTACCGAATCGTGATTCATCGTGGCGTCGATGGCCCGCTCGTCGAGATTGCCGAAAACTTCGGGTCGCGTGAGGTTCTAGGGGCGGCGAATGCCCGCATGGGAATCGCCCAGACTATTGACCCGGATGCCGAGCATCGGGCTGATGAGGCTACCGTCGAGCTGGACGATGAGCTGGCTGCCGTCGCCGAAACCATTTCTGCCCAGAGTGCTGAATCAGTGCAGAGTGCCGGATCCGTGCAGAGTGCCGAATCCGTGCAGAGTGCTGAATCGCCGGCTGATGTCGAACCACCCGTTGATGTTGCAGCTACGCCAGAAACTGAAGATTCTGAGCCAGAGCCAGAGCCTGAGCCTGAGCCTGAGCCTGAACCGGACCCGCCATCGAATGAGCCTCCCGCACCGCCGAGCAATGAGCCCGGCCCACCCCCGGAGAACCCCGGCAAC
>JAAYGH010000236.1 GCA_012727825.1 Trueperella sp. | reverse complement strand
GCCAGCGCGTGAGGGGTTCAAGAAACTCGAGGGCCTCATCGGGGATGGGTAGTTGCGCTGCCGACGTCGACCACAGTGGCATGAAGGTCTCCCAATCGGCCGAGTTCATCGAGCGCGGAGCTATCTCAACGTGATGGCCCAGCGATTCGAGCGTGCGGGCTGTGAGTTCGACGGCCTCGCGCGAATGCGGATGAAGATCGATCTCTTCAACGTTGAGCGGTTCCCACAGGATGCCGATGCGAAGAGCACCAAGGCCGCGATCGCAGGCATCGAGGTAGGAGGTCTGCGGGCGGTTGCGCAGCCACGGGTCACCGGGCTGGTACTCGGACAGAACGTCGAGGAAGGCTGCGGTATCGCGCACGTCGCGTGTGATCACGCCGTTCGTGGCAAGACCGGCGCCGTCAGCGCCAGGAGCCGCCGAGATCAGGCCGCGCGATGGTTTCAGGCCCACGAGCCCGGTTGCCGCTGCGGGGATGCGGATGGAGCCGCCGCCGTCGGAGGCGTGAGCAACGGGCACGATGCCGGAAGCAACTGCCGCTGCCGCACCGCCCGATGAGCCGCCGGCCGTTCGGGTGATATCCCACGGGCTGCGCGCCTTCGGCCCTGCCACGGGTTCCGTGTAGGGAGGGAAGGCGAATTCGGGCGTAGAGGTCTTACCGATGCAGACTGTGCCAGCACCGGAGAGCAGATCCACAATCGCATCGTTCGATTCTGCGACGTGCCCTGCCAGCACGCGGGAGCCTGCCTCCATCGGCTGGCCTGCCACCTGGTTGAGATCTTTGATCGGCAGGGGAACACCAGCGAATGGTGCGGCTCCGCCGTCGGCAAGTGCGCGGTCGGCGCTCGCCGCCTGATCGCGAGCCAAATCGGACGTGAGGTGCGCAAACGCACCCACCTGTTCGCCAATACGTTCAGCTCGCTCAAGCGCGTTCTCCGTCACATCGATGGCCGAGACCTCGCGGTTTTTCAATGCGGCGGCCAGTTCACGGGCAGTCATCTCATTCAGGTTCATGGCCCAACTCTCTCACGAAACAAGCCCAAGCTTGGATGCTGATGCTCAGGACCCCGGATAAGTATGCGCGTAGCTAACCGATGCTTATCTAGTTGAAAATGATCGTTAGGCTGGAATTATGCATTATAACCTCGTCATCATTGGCTCCGGATCCGCAAATTCGATCCCCGGCCCCGAGTTCGCAAACCATAAAATTGCCCTCATCGAAGAGGGCACCTTTGGTGGTACCTGCCTGAACGTCGGGTGCATCCCAACCAAGATGTTCGTCCACACCGCAGACCTCGCCAGGCAAGCGACCGACGGCGCCCGATTCGGGCTCGACACGTCCTTAAACGGCGTGGATTGGCCCGCGATCCGCGATCGCATCTTCGGGCGAATTGATCCCATTTCGGACAGTGGCGAGGACTACCGCGAGTCGCACCGGGATAACGCCAACCTTGACCTCTACCGGGGCCACGCAACATTCGTCGGCCCAAAGGAGATCGAGGTTTCGACAGCGGAGGGCACGGCGACCTTGACAGCCGACAGGATCGTGATCGCCACCGGGTCGCGCACCGCAATTCCGAACGTCGCCGGGATCCACGACGTCGAAATCTTCAACAACGCCTCCGTCATGCGACTGGATAAGCTCCCCGAATCATTGCTCGTACTCGGCTCGGGTTACATCGCCGCCGAGCTCGCGTCAGTGTTCGCAGCTCTCGGCGTCGATGTCACGATCGTCGCACGAAGCGGGGCGCTCTTGCGTTCGCAGGACGCCGATATCTCCCGCGTTTACACCGAACTCGCGTCCGACTCACACGCGGTCGAGCTCGACTACAATTCCACGAAGGTCGAACGCATCGATGGCAAGATTCACCTGTTCGGCGTGCAAGATGGTCGCGAGCGTACCCTCGTGGCAGACGAGTTGTTGGTCGCCACCGGGCGCATACCCAATGCGGATCAGATGGGTTTGGCCAGGGCGGGAGTGTCCGTCAAAGCCGGGCGCGTGTGCGCCGACAAGTACCAGCGTGTGCTCAACGATGATGGTGAACCGATCGACGGCATCTTCACGTTGGGTGATGTGTCCTCGCCCTATATGCTCAAGCACATCGCAAATCATGAGGCGCGCGTAGTGAGGCATAACTTGCTCAACCCCAACGACATGATTGAGGTCGATCATCGGGCCGTGCCAGCCGCAATTTTTGGACATCCGCAGATTGGCACCGTGGGAATGACACAACGGGCTGCCGCGGAGGCGGGCATCGATATGGTGATCGGCGTACAAAAATACGCAGATATCGCATACGGCTGGGCAATGGAAGATACGACTGGCTTCGTGAAAATTATTGCAGATCGGCAGACCACGGCGATTCTTGGTTGCCACATCATCGGCCCCCAGGCACCAACACTGATTCAGCTGATCGTGCAGGCGATGGCGACCGGCCAAACAGTCCGGGACATCGTGCGTGCACAGCATTGGATCCCTCCAGCAATGCCCGAGGTCATCGAAAACGCGTTGCTCCAGGTGATTGAGGCGTCCGAAGCCACTGGTGAAGGAAATGGGCCAGCGGCTGCCGAAAATTTGACGGAGGCCGACCTGGCGGAAGACGCTCGGACCGGCGCGAACTAAGCAGCGCGCGGATTCTTACGAGAACAATCGAAGAATGTGGGGGTGGGTGGAAGAAATTTTTCTTCCACCCACCCCCACATTCCATGAGCCCACTGCCCGCTTAGGTCCACTGCCCGCTTAGTTTGCCTTGGTCAGCACGAGCTTGTGCTGACGCACCGGCCGCGTGTGGCTACCTTGCACACTCGCATCTCGGTCAGAGCCGCGGCCATCACCCCGGTTATCATCGAACTCTGAGTCGAGGAACGAGGTGTCCAGTTCAGGCGAATCCACCAGAACCGTGTCTCCATCTACAACGTCCCCGCTCAAAAGCATCCGAGCCAACTGGTCTCCGATCTCACGCTGGATCAACCTTCGCAAAGGTCTGGCACCGTAGGCCGGGTCATACCCATCTATTGTCAGAACACTCTTCGCTGAATCCGTTACATCAAGTGTGATCCTGCGTGAATCAAGGCGAGCCGTAAGCTGGTCGATCTGCAGATCCACGATCTTGCCAATCTCTTCAACCTTGAGCGGGTCGAACACAATAATGTCGTCAAGCCTGTTCAAGAACTCCGGCTTGAAATGGGCTCGAACCGCGGCCAGAACGGCATCGTGCTTGCTTTCTTGCGACAAATTCTCGTCCATTAAGAACTGCGAGCCAATATTCGACGTCAAGATCAAAATGGTGTTCCGGAAATCTACCGTGCGACCTTGGCCGTCCGTCAGACGTCCATCGTCGAGAACTTGCAAGAGAATATCGAAGACCTCCGGATGCGCCTTTTCAACCTCGTCGAGCAGGATCACACCGTACGGGCGGCGGCGCACAGCTTCCGTGAGCTGGCCACCTTCCTCGTATCCAACGTAGCCCGGAGGCGCGCCGATGAGGCGAGCCACCGAGTGCTTCTCCGAGTACTCCGACATGTCGATGCGGACCATGGCACGCTCGTCATCGAAGAGGAAGTCCGCGACCGACTTCGCGAGCTCCGTCTTGCCGACGCCCGTGGGCCCAAGGAACATAAACGAACCGGTGGGCCGGTTCGGGTCAGCAACCCCGGCACGCGAACGTCGCACCGCATCTGACACCGAGGCCACTGCCTCGTGCTGGCCGATGAGGCGCTTGCCGATGTGGTCCTCCATCGTAAGGAGCTTGTCGGTTTCGCCCTGCACGAGGCGTCCGACGGGGATGCCCGTCCATGCCGCCACAACTTCAGCGATACCGTCCGCGTCCACCTTGTCCGCGATCATGGGGGTTTCGTCAGCGTCGTCAGCTTCTTCGTCGGCTTCACCGGCATCAATCTGAGCCTGGATGTCGGGGATGTCGCCGTTTTGGATGCGGCCAGCGTCCTCATAGCGCCCCTCACGGATAGCTTTTTCAAGTTCCGTCCGTAGCTCATCGAGGCGTACACGCAGGTCGCCCACCTTGTTACGGCCGGCCTTCTCCGCCTCCCAGCGCAGGTTGAGGGCGGCGAGCTCTTCGGACTTGTCCGCAAGTTCGGCCTCGAGGCGGTCGAGGCGTTCAGCTGCCGCGTCGTCG
>JAAYGH010000235.1 GCA_012727825.1 Trueperella sp. | reverse complement strand
GAGTGACTTACTCATTTTCTCGCCCTCGTATGACACCATGGCAGCGTGCGCGTGGATATCCACCCCGGCGTCGCCGCTCGTCATCTCACGCATGTGGTGCTCGGACATTTCGTGGTGCGGGAAGATCAGGTCTTTGCCGCCCGCATGGACGTCAACGACGCCAAGATTTTGTAGCGCCATCAGTGCGCATTGAATGTGCCAGCCTGGGCGCCAGTCGCCGGGACCGGCGTCACCTGGACGATAGTCATCGCCTTTCACTCCCTTCCACAGCTGGGGATCGAGCTTATTTCGCTTGCCCAGTCGAGTGGAATCGCCGCCTCGCTCATCAAATGTTTCGATGAGATCCATGTCCTCGAAGATCGGCGCCGTGGCAAATTCAGGATCCTTTGAGATGTCCGCATAGATGAATTCCGTTCCGTCGTCGCCGGGCACCCGGTAAGCGGCGTCATCCTTTTCCATCTTGCGAATAAGTTGTTCGAGCGGGTCGAGAATCTCGGTGATCGACGTCCACGTGTCTGGAGGTAGAACCCGGAGTGATTCCATGTCTTCACGGAAGAGCTGGGTCTGGTTCTGAGCAAGGACATACCAGTTCTGCCCGGTTTCCTCCGCGCGCTCAAACAGCGGATCGTCGATGTCCGTGACGTTCGAGGCGGTCGCAAGCTGGCGCCCGCCATCTCGCCACACGCGTGCCAACGTATCGAAGGCGACATACGTGTTTGCGTGGCCAAAGTGAGTGGAGTCGTAGGGGGTGATGCCACAAATCCAGACTCTCAGATCCTCGCGATCGTGCTCGATCGTCTCGCCCGTCGCTGAATCGTAAAGACGTAGCGGTGGCGGAGTGCCGGGTAATTGTGGAACCTCTGGGGCTGTCCAGGTCCTCATGCAAATCTTCTTTCGATTAGTAGGGGCTCAGGATACCTTGACCGAGCATAGAGACGACGGCCACTGCAAGGACGAGTCGATAGATCACGAACGGCAAGTATGAACGTGTTTCCACCAACTTCAAAAATCCCACGATAACAGCGAAGCCCACCACGAACGCACTGATTGTGGCTACGAGCGTAGGCATCGCCCCGACCTGTGGACCGGTGCCGTCGTCTGTGAGTAACCGGTAAAATCCGGATCCCATGACGGCCGGAATAGCTAGGAAAAACGATATCCGGGCAGCCGCCGAGCGAGTGTAACCGAGCGCGAGCCCAACCGTGATCGTGCCACCCGAACGTGACACTCCGGGAACGAGAGCCATGGCCTGAGCGAAACCCAGTGTGATGCCATGGCGAATCGACATGTCTCCAAGTTCCTTCGTGCGCGTGCCAAACCGGTCGGCGAGCCCGAGTAACAGAGCGAAGACGGCGAGCATGAGTGCGGTGAGGTAGAGGTTGCGGAAGATTGAATCAATCCAGACCTCCAAAAAGAGACCAAGGATGACGATCGGGAATGTGCCGAGAATGACGATCCAGCCCATGCGCGCGCTCGGGTCATTGCGCGGGACCTGATTCTTCCACGGGCCGATGGGCAGTGATTTGAACCAGTGGGAGACGATCCGAACGATGTCTTTCCAAAAGTAAATAATCACCGCCGTCTCAGTGCCAATCTGCGTCACAGCAGTAAACGTGACTCCGGGGTCGCCAAGCGACGGGAACAGTTCGCCCACAATTCGAAGGTGAGCGGATGATGAAATCGGAAGGAACTCAGTCAGACCTTGAACGATTCCTAGAACAATCGCTTCTAAAATACCCACCGGCCAAGCCTATCGCTCGTACCTCACCAAACGTGGACTAGGCTCTGGGATATGAAGCACACGTTCCTCGGCTCGACCGGCCTGCGCATGGGCAACCTCGGACTCGGCACATTGACCTGGGGTCGCGATACCGAAGCAACAGAAGCCGCACAAATGGTCGCAGCACTCCTCGATCACGGCGGTACAACGATCGACATCTCTCCCGTATACGGCGAGGGTCTTGCCCTCGAGGTGTTGGGTAGCGTCCTTGACGGTGGCGTGGACCGTTCCGACGTGATCATCGTTGCGCACGTTGGCGATTTTTATCACGACGACGAGGGCTCGGTTCGTTTCAATGGCGGTCGAAGCGCTTTGCTCGATTCGCTTCACCACACTCTCGAAAAACTAGGAACAACCTATGTCGATGTGCTCCACGTGGGGGCGTCTGATCCTCGCGTAGGTCTGGATGAGCAGATGGACACACTCGCCGAAGCGGTGCGCTCTGGAGCGACTCGCTACATCGGCCTTGCCAATCACCCGGCGTGGAAGGTGGCCCGTACTGCGCAGTACCTGACGGACATGCGGATGCCTGCCCTTGGGTCCGTTGGCATGGAGTACTCGGTACTTCAGCGCCGGCCTGCCGGAGATTTGACGGCAGTAGCTCAAGAGTTCGGGCTTGGAATCATCGCCCAAGCGCCACTGGCCGGCGGCGTTCTGATGGGAAAGTACCGGCACACAATTCCCGCGACGTCCCGCGCGGCAACGGAACACTTGAGTGCGACAGTCGACCCATACCTGACTGACAAGCCGCGCCGAACTGTGGAGGCCATCGTCAAGGCTGCCGACGGTCTGGCACGCACTCCAGCTGACGTGTCGTTAGCCTGGCTACTCTCCCAACCGCAGGTTTCATGTGCCCTGATTGGCGCTCGCACGCACGCCCAATTTGACCAGGTACTCTCGCTCGACATCACGGACCTGCCGGATCCCGTGAACAGGGTGATCACCGAAATCGCCTAGATCCCCGCGAACGCGCTCACTCTAGATCGCGCCAAACGGGTCTCACCAAACGGGTCTCACCAAACGGGTCTCGCTCAACGGGTGTCACCAAACGGG
>JAAYGH010000234.1 GCA_012727825.1 Trueperella sp. | reverse complement strand
CGCCATTCTCACTGAAACCGACACCACTTACATTTTCGAAATTCCAGAAGGTGAAACTGAAGACCTGTTTGGTACCGACGATATCGAACTACTCGCGTCGATGGGATTCGGCTTCACGTTCAGCGTTGATATGCCAGGTGCGATTATCAAAGCCGACGGCGCACAAATCGATGGAAATCGCGCAACATACGACGATCCGAACTTCATCATGACCGGCATCTCCGTCGAAGGAAATAAGACCGCTGATGGTTCGACGCCGAGCCCAACACAGGATCCAACCGAGGACCCGACTGACGATCCCACGGACGATCCAACCGAGGACCCGACTGACGATCCCACGGACGATCCCACCGAAGAGCCGACTCCTGTGGAAACCGACGACGGAGGCTTCCCCACATGGGCGTGGATCCTCATTGCAGTTGTGGCGTTGGGGAGCATCGGCGGCATCGTGTTTGCCGTCACCCGTAAGAAGGACGACGGTCAAGGAGGACCCGGCGGTCCGGGTGGATTCCCAGGTGGCCCGAACCAGGGCGGCCCCGGATACGGTCAAGCTCCTTATGGACAGTCCGGTGCAGGCTATGGCCAGCCGGGCGGATACGGACAAGGCCAGCAGGGCTACGGTCAACAGGGCGGATACGGACAAGGTCAGCAGGGCTACGGCCAGCCGGGCCAACCCGGTCAGCAGGGTCAGGCACCGTACGGTCAGAGCGGCGGCGATTTTGGGCAGCAGCAGACCCAGCAGTTTGCTCCCGGCCAACAGCCTTACGGTCACTCCGGCCATCCGGCTCCATACAACCCAAGCGGTTATGATCAAGCGCCGAACGTTCCACAGTCCGGCACCCCTCAGGGCTCCTACAGTCAGGGCGGCGCACAGGGCGGTTACTACGCTGGCGAGCAAGGCGCACCTGGCGCGGCAAGCTTTAGCCGTGGTGGTGCCGAAGGCGGGCTCAATCACACCGGCGAGTTCCCCCAGATCGACGGGGATGATCCGAACCAACAGGTTTAACAGCTAGAGACGTGCGGGGACAATGAACCTCAGAAGTTGATTGTCCCCGCAAATCAAAGGGAGCCGGCGGAATTTTCCGCCGGCTCCCTTTTGCTTACTACCCCTCACCATGGCCCTTCCTACCTCACGAGGCACCTAAACGCGGTGCTTAGGGGCAATGTGGTGCGCGCAGGTGCAACGTGAGACGCGGAGCGGCAATGTGGTGCGCGCAGGTGCAACGTGAACCAGGAAAGTCGGAGGGCAAACGCGACCGGCGCTCCCTACGCGGTGAGGGAATGCCTCACGATCGTCTGGGACCTCTCCGGCCCCACACCAATCGAAGAAATGCGGCAACCCGAGAGCTCCTCAAGTTTGAGCACGTACTGCTGCGCGTTAAGTGGCAGGTCCGCAAATTCGCGGCACTCGGAAAGATCCTCGTTCCAGCCGGGCAGGTACTCGTAAATGGGCTGAGCGTGGTGCATGTCCGACTGATTCTCGGGCATGTCCTCGACGCGGCCGTCGTCGATACGGTAAGCGACGCACACGGGAATCTGCTCAATGCCCGTGAGCACATCGAGCTTGGTCAGGACGATGTCCGTCAGCGAATTCACCCGCGAAGCAAATCGAGCCACCACCGAGTCGTACCAGCCGGTACGGCGCGGGCGCCCCGTCGTCGTGCCATACTCGTTGCCGGCCTCCCGCAGGCGGTCGCCTTCCTCGCCAAGCTGCTCGGTCGGGAATGGACCTTCGCCCACGCGGGTCACGTACGCTTTGGCCACTCCAACCACGCGGTCGATGCGACGCGGTCCGACACCCGAACCGGTGCACGCACCGGCAGCCGTGGCCGACGAGGACGTAACAAACGGGTACGTGCCGTGGTCGATATCGAGCATGACGGCCTGGCCACCCTCGAACACGACGGTCTGGCCGTCGTCGAGCGCCTGATTCAACGTCGCGGACACGTTGATAACCATTGCACCCACGCGGTCGGCGTAGGAGAGAAGCTCGTTCGTCACCTCATCCACATCGAAGGGTTGTTCGCCGTGGATGTGCTCAAGTTCCGCATTCTTGTGGTGCAATGCGCCCTCGACTTTTTGACGCAGTATCGACGGATCAAACAGATCTTGGATACGCAGGCCGATGCGGTTCATCTTGTCCGCGTACGTGGGGCCAATACCCCGCCCAGTGGTGCCGATCTTGCGCTTGCCGAGCAAGCGTTCGTTCGCAGAGTCTAGCTTTTTGTTGTACGAGGGAATGATGTGCGCCGACGCAGAAATACGTAGTAGAGAGGTGTCAACGCCACGCGATTCGAGTTCGGCGATTTCTTCGAAGAGAACCTCGAGATCTACCACCACTCCATTGCCGATAACAGCCGTGCAGCCGGGCGTGAGAATTCCTGCGGGCAACAGGTGCAGTGCAAAGGATTCATCGCCGACGACGACGGTGTGGCCGGCGTTGTTTCCTCCGTTAAACTTCACGACGTAGTCGACTTCGGTGCCAAGCTGATCTGATGCTTTGCCTTTTCCTTCGTCTCCCCATTGGGCCCCGACGATAATGATTGCTGGCATGGCAAATTCCTTATGTATTGATTGCTCACAGGGGTGTCCAGCAAGCCAGCACAAGTCTATTTACGTATCGACATGTGAGCAATTCATTCTTGCAGCTCGAGACGCGCGGGGCCGAATGCTGGGCATTTGCGACGCCTACTCGCCGGGATCAACACGGCATGCCCAGTGCACTAGCCATCGCTAATGAGGCACATCTCAATGCTAAATTAAGGGAACACCGCCACGATTTCACCAAAGGATGGCCCATGATGGATCCCGTACGCATCGCCGCGCACGTCGCCGCACAGACCGGCAACACGATCGTCTACTACGCACTGCCTAGCGTGGTGCACTCGGGCGCGCTTCGCAAACTCCTTCGCACTGGCATCGCTGGCGCGATGCTCTACAACGAGTACAAAATTCGCCCCACTGGCCCTCTCCAAGATTCCGCACTCGAAGAGGTCATTTACGATACGTCGGCGCAGGGCCACCATCGTGGCGCGAAATCCGCCGCGTCCTATGCCTACGACGAGGCCACCGACTTCGAACATGGCGAGGTGCCATTCGCCAATGCCTTCATTGCCGTGGTGGAAAAGCCAGCCCTCGGTGTGGCACTCGCCTCGGTTGTGGCTGCCGGAACTATCGCACTGACCGTGGCCGCCGAACGAGCAATCTTCAACCGCGGCGAGCGAAAGCGGATTGCAGGTGACAAGTTCGCCCACCTCAAGCAGGGCCTCGCGGCCGGCGCAATCACGGCAGTCGGCGTCACGATCCTCGACCTCCTTGATCCGATCGCAGGTGAAAAACAGGTCGACGAATAGTCAACGAAAGGCGGGG
>JAAYGH010000233.1 GCA_012727825.1 Trueperella sp. | reverse complement strand
GCTATCCGCGGGCCAATTATCGCGCCGCCAGGATCGTTCAACAATGAACTTGGACTGCCGTTGACAGTTCTGCGCGCCGGTGCGGACACCGCCACCCTCGTTCTGGAAATGGGTGCGGATCGTATTGGCAACATCACTTACTTAACCTCGATCGCGCCGCCAGACGTCTCTGTTGTACTCGCGGTCGCGCGTGCGCACCTGGGCGAATTTGGCGGAATTGCCAATGTCGCGAAGGCAAAATCTGAGCTGGTCACAGGCACGAAGCCAGACGGCGTCGTCATTCTTAATGGCAATGACGAGCGCGTACGCCCGATGGCGGATCTCACCGAAGCCAACGTCTTCTTCTTCGGGGCGCAAGGACTTCCCGGTCCGCACGCCGAAAGCGTTCGACTCGATCCACTGGGTCATCCGATGTTCACGTTGGTCACCCCTCGGGGCCGTGCGGAGGTCACCTTAGGACTCGTGGGACATCATCATGTGTCAAATGCTCTTGCGGCCGCTGCCGTGGCAGACAGCTTTGGCATTGGTGCTGACGAGATCGCACAGGCCTTGGCAGACTCCGGGCCAGTGAGCCCGCACCGCATGGCGGTGACCGAACGCGAGGGTGTCCTCATCATCGACGACTCCTATAACGCGAATCCAGATTCGATGCGAGCTGGTCTTAATGCCCTTGAATCGCTCGGCAAGAACCGCAGAAAGATCGCTGTCTTGGGTGCCATGCTGGAGCTTGGTGAGGCCTCAGAAGCCGAACATGCGGCCATCGGGGAGTATGCTCACAAGTCGGGTGTCGAGGTCGTTGTTGCCGTGGGTGAGGAGATGACCCCGCTCGTGGTCGCTGCACAGGCGTGCGGCATCGAGGTCTACGAAACCGGCGCCGACACTGCGCTGGCCGTCCTTTCTCCGATAATTGCTGAAGGTGACGTAATCTTATTCAAAGGGTCTAATGGTTCAGGTGTGTGGCGCGTTGCCGATGCGTTGCTGGGAAAGGAAAGCTAAATGCTCGCGATTCTGATTGCGCTCGCAACCTCGCTGGTTATTTCCCTCTTTGGCACGCCGTTGTTAGTGCGTTTCCTGAAGCGTCGTTCCTACGGCCAGTACATTCGCGAGGACGGACCCACGACTCACCTCGTCAAGCGCGGCACGCCCACAATGGGCGGCATCGTCATCATCGGCGCAACGGTGATTGGCTACACGCTTGCGAACGTCATCACCCAGCGTGGGCCCAACGCCTCCGGCATTCTTTTGCTTGGCCTCATGATCGGCATGGGCTTCATTGGCTTCTTGGACGACTTCGCAAAGATTCGCAACGAGCGCTCACTTGGCCTGACTCCGCTTGGCAAGATCATCGGTCAGGGCATTGTGGGTATCGCGTTCGCGGTGGCTTCGCTCCAGTTCAAGAACGAACTTAACCGCACGCCCGGCTCGATGCGCATCTCAATCGTGCGCGATACACAAATTACTCTGGCGTTCGCAGGTGTCGCAATCGGCGTCGTGCTGTTTGTGATCTGGGCGAATTTCCTCATTACAGCATGGTCGAACGCCGTTAACCTCACCGACGGTCTCGACGGCCTTGCAGCAGGTGCCACCTCGATTGCGTTTGGCGCCTACACCGTGCTGACAATCTGGCAGTCCTACCAATCGTGCCAATCCGTAGTAAATCCTGTGGCTGGGTGCTATGACGTGCGCGATCCCCGCGACCTTGCGATCGTCTGTGCTGCCATCGTCGGTGCGTGTCTTGGCTTCCTTTGGCACAATACTTCTCCCGCGGCGATATTCATGGGCGACACGGGCTCCCTCGCACTAGGCGGCGCATTTGCGGGCGTCTCGATCCTCACACAGACCCAGTTCCTCGCGGTCCTCATCGGTGGCCTGTTCGTGATCATCGTGATGTCAAACGTCATTCAGGTGGGCTCGTTCAAGACCACGGGCAAACGCGTTTTCAAAATGGCCCCACTTCACCACCACTTCGAGCTCAAGGGCTGGAAGGAAGTGACGATCGTGGTTCGCTTCTGGCTCATCCAAGCCCTTCTCGCAGCTGGAGGAATGGGCCTGTTCTACGCTGAATGGCTGGCTCAGCAATGACCCGAACCATCCCAGGCGCAACCGCACTCGACGACCTGCGGATTGCCGTCCTTGGGCTCGGTATTTCTGGCCGGTCGGCTCTCGATACGTTGAAAACGACGACGTCGGCCCAGCTTTCCGCGTGGGACGCTCGAGGTGATGCGCGCGCGGACTATGCGGATCTGGATGGCGGTGCCGATACCGATCCCGTGGTTCTCATTGATAATGTGCTTGCGTGGAACCCGGACGTCGTCGTCATTTCACCCGCGTTCCCAACGGTTGGTGTTGAGTGGACCAAGCTGCGCGAGGCCGGCGTGAGCGTGTGGTCTGAAATTGAACTCGCGTGGCACCTGCGAGCCACGAATGAGGATGGGGAGTTCGCGCCTTGGCTGGTGATCACAGGCACCAATGGTAAGACGACCACAGTGTCGATGCTTGCCTCAATTCTTCAACACGCCGGCTTGCGGGGAATGGCAGTTGGCAACGTCGGAACGCCCGCCGTCGCTGCCGTCTCCTCGACTGCTGCGGACGCCCCCGGCGCATTTGCCCTTGAGCTCTCCTCATTTCAGCTCGCCGCCACTAGCTCAATGGAGCCTGCGGGTGCGATCTGTTTGAACGTTGCAGATGATCACCTTGAATGGCATGGAACTCGCGAACACTACCGCGATTCTAAAGCGCGCATTTATGGGAATGTGCACGGCGCACGTATCTTTCCTGTCGGAGATGAGGCCGTGGAATCGATGGTGCACGATGCGCCAACGATCGCCGGCACAACGGACGTGGGAATTGTGTTCGATGTGCCTGGACCTGGCCGCATCGGCCTCGTTGAGGACATCGTCGTCGATCGCGCGTTCGTTTCCGACCACGCGGTCGCTGCCCAGCTCTTCGAACTTTCTGACATCGCGCACTTCGCCACTGACGCCGGGGTACTCCCCGTGCACATCCTCAAGGACGCCCTGGCCGCCGCGGCCCTTGCGCGTTCGATCGGCGTCGCGCCCGAGCACATCGGTGCGGGTCTGAGAGCGGTATCCGGGGGAAGCCACCGGATTGAAACTGTTGAGACCATCAACGGCGTGCGTTACATCGACGATTCGAAAGCTACTAACGCCCATGCGGCCGAAGCCTCGGTCCGCGCACTGGACTCCGCCGTGTGGATTGTGGGCGGTCAGGCAAAAGGCGCTCGCTTTACTGAGCTCGTCGCCAAGATCGAACCCCACCTGCGCGCCGTCGTCGTGATTGGCGTGGACCAATCT
>JAAYGH010000232.1 GCA_012727825.1 Trueperella sp. | reverse complement strand
TATCTGCACGCCGCAGCGATGGTGAAAGCCGGCGTCTACCTCGTGGCACGCCTCGCCCCAGGCTTTTCCGACATTGCCGCATGGCGGTGGATGGTCCTTATCGGAGGTATCGGCACTCTCCTACTGGGCGGCTACCGCGCGCTCAAACAAAACGATCTCAAGCTCGTCCTCGCCTTTGGAACGGTCTCCCAGCTTGGCCTCATTATGCTGATGGTCGGCTACGGAACGTCGGCGATGTTGCTGGCGGGCCTTGGCATGCTGGTCGCCCACTCAATGTTCAAGTCCACGCTCTTCCTCGCGGTCGGCCAAGTCGATTGGGCCACTGGCACGCGAGACCTTCGCGAGTTGTCCGGACTTGGCCGCCAGATGCCAATCACTGCAGCTGCCGCTGGCCTAGCGGGACTGTCGATGATGGGCTTCCCGGGCTTTGCCGGTTTCGTGGCCAAGGAAGCGGCACTTTACGCCCTTGTGGGCGGTAGTGTCCTGGACACCATCACTCTCATCGCCATTGCGATTGGCTCCGCGTTCACGGCCGCCTACACGCTTCGCTTCTGGTGGGGCGCGTTCGCGAGCAAGGAAGGCATTGCGGACGTCAAGATCAAGAAGCGTTCGTGGATTATGACCGTCCCGGTTGTGGCTCTGTCGCTTGGTGGCCTCATCTTTGGAGTTGGTGCGCATTGGCTCGACGCCGTGTTGGCACCTCACGCCCAGCAGCTTGCGGGCGAGCCGGGTCATCTCGCGGCGTGGCCGGGCCTCGGCGTACCGTTCTTCTTAACGGTTCTCATTATTGTTGCCGGTGTGGCCATCTTTGCTGCACGTGGCCCGTTCGAGCGGGTGTTCGGCAAGCGGGATTTCCCAATCTCAGCGGACGGCACCTACCAGCTCACCCTCGACGGTCTCGACGCGCTGTCCGGGCGTGCGACGGCGTTGACCCAGCGTGGTTCACTGCCCGCCTATCTGTCGACGATCTTTACGTTCAGCGTGGTTTCTGTTGGCTTCGCACTCTTGGTTGGCAACGT
Organism: Trueperella sp.; assembly: GCA_012727825.1. Classification (GTDB taxonomy): domain Bacteria; phylum Actinomycetota; class Actinomycetes; order Actinomycetales; family Actinomycetaceae; genus Trueperella. Next base: position 3,092 of record JAAYGH010000232.1, on the reverse strand, counting down.
GTCGAACACGATCCAGTTGCGAGCATACGATTCGGTGGCTCAGCTCCTTGTTGTGGGTATCACAGTGGCAGCTGCATTACTTGCTGCTCACGCCCGCCACCGCCTCAAGGCCGTGCTCCTGATGGGAATCTCGGGTTACGGCGTCGCTCTCACGTACGAACTCTATGGAGCACCCGACCTCGCGGTCACGCAGGCACTGGTCGAGACGATGACCCTCGTGGTATTCATCCTCGTCCTACGCCGCCTGCCGCAGTATTTCTCGAACCGTCCGTTGCGGATTTCCCGCTTGTGGCGCATCGCCGTCGCAGGGTTGTTTGGGCTCATGACTGCCTTCCTCGGCGTGCTCGCCGCGAGTGCGCGCGTGCATGAACCCATCTCGATCTTCTTCCACGACGAGGCCTACCAGTACGGATATGGCAAGAACATCGTCAACGTGACCCTCGTGGACATCCGCGCATGGGACACGATGGGCGAGATTTCCGTGGTTGTTGCGGCTGCGATCGGCATTTCCTCGCTGCTGTTTATCCGTGATCGCGGCGGTCGCATGGACCGTTTCCGCAACCTGCGTGCTCCGCTGACGAACGTGGCCGGTCAGGTCCTACGTTCTTCGCCAGCCGCTGCCGGACCCACCTGGCGCCCGGGCCGCACTGGAGTGATCGAGGCGGGTGTCACCTCCTCTGGCCGGAACAGGCGTTGGCTCGAGGGCACGGATCAATTGCCGTTCTGGCGCCGCTCTGTAATCCTCGAAGTTGGCACTCGCCTGACGTTCCACACGATCATGGTTGTGTCAGTGTTCTTCCTCTTCTCTGGCCACAACGCACCTGGCGGCGGATTCGCCGGTGGCCTCCTCGCTGGTATTGCCCTCGTGTTGCGCTATGTGGCAGGTGGCCGATACGAGCTCGGTGCGGCGATCCCGCTCCACCCGGGTCACCTCATGGGCGCGGGCCTCGTGGTCGCGGGCCTGTCAGCGATAACTCCGATTTTCCTCGGTGGCACGATCTTGCAGTCTGCAAAAATCGTCATCACACTGTGGGGTTTCGGCGAGGTTGCTATCGCCACCGCCGTGTTCTTTGACATCGGCGTCTACCTCGTGGTGATTGGCCTGATTCTGGAGATCCTCCGCTCACTCGGCGCAGAGATTGATCGCCACGGTGAGATCGAGGGACTTGACGAAGACGATTACGAGATCAAGCCCTCCGATGACACGCGCCGAGAGGTCAAGGAGGCCCGGGAAGCTCGTAGGTTTGACGATCAGGAAAAGCGCGAACACAAACATGGCCGGAAGCGCGCCGACGAAATTGAAGAAGAGCTTGCCCTCGTGGGCGCCCGCGCAGCAGAAGGCAGCTCGGAAACCACCGCAATCGAGGGAGCGGGCGGAGCGCCAGCTGCGCCGGCCCGTCCTGGCACTGACCCTTTGACCGATCCGGCTGTGCCGACCCCAGACTCAGCTGAACCGATAACAGACGACGCTACCGCCGCCGATCACCTTGGCAAGGAAGATCTTGAGCCGGCGGCGGACGTGGACGAACCGTTGCCCGACGACGTCGAACCTGAAAAGGAAACTGTGGACCCGAAGACCGGCTTGACGACCGTCGCAACCGACCCGGAGACGACCAGCACAACAAAGTCGAATATCGACGAGGAGGCAGACAAGTGACATCATCACTCGCGCTCGCCATACTTGCCGGTGCACTCGTCGCCGTCGGAATCTACCTCGTGCTCGAGCGCTCATACTCGCGCATCATCCTCGGCATGTCAGCAATCACCAACGGTGTGAATATTCTGTTCCTCATTGCCGGTGGCCCCTCGGGCGAACCGCCGCTCGTCGGTGTTGCTGAAAAGGAAGACATGGCCGATCCGCTCGTCCAAGCCATGATGTTGACGGCGATCGTCATCGGCCTTGCGACCACCGCTTTCATGCTCGCGATGGCCTATCGATCGTGGCAACTGAACGGCAACGACGAGGTTCAGGACGACCTCGAAGATCGAAGAATTGCCCAGCGCGAAGGCGAAGACGAGTTCGACGCCCGTGCTGATGGCCTGGCGGATCTTGAAACCGACGCCTCTGAGGTACACGATGAAACCGAAGGCGAATTCGAAGACGACGAACTGGCGGGCACTATCGATCCGGTGCATGACAAGCCGCGACGAAGGGAGGGGACGAAGTGACCTGGACATTTATTGTAGCCCTTCCGGTGGCTCTCCCAATTTTTGGTGCGGGCCTCTCGCTCGCGTTCGCATCCGTGCGCAGGCTGCAGGGTTGGCTCTCGGCCGGCGTCCTCAGCATTGTGTGGGTGGTTGCGGCGGTTCTTCTCTTCCAGTCGAGCAAAGGTCCCGTGGTGCTCGACGTGGCCTCGTGGGCCGCGCCCGTCGGTATTTCCTTGGTGGCCGACCGGCTCTCGGCAATCATGCTCATCACCTCGGTCACCGTGACCCTCACCGTTCTCTTGTATTCTTTGGCCCAAGGTGCCGCCGATGGAGATGACGCCGCGCCGATTGCGGTGTATCACCCGGCATTCTTACTGCTTTCAGCAGGCGTGTCTAACGCATTCTTATCGGGCGATTTGTTCAACATTTACGTGGGCTTCGAGCTCTTGTTGGTGGCGTCGTTCGTGCTTATTACCCTGGGTGGTACGCGAGACCGAATCCGCTCGGGAACCGTATACGTGGTAGTTTCTCTCATCTCGTCGGTGATCTTCCTGATCGGTATTGCGCTTGCGTATGCGGCCGCAGGCACCGTCAATCTCGCGCAGCTCGCTCTGCGCTTGCCCGAGATCGATTCGACCGTGCGTCTGACGATCCAGGTCATGCTACTGGTGGGTTTCGGCATCAAGGCGGCAGTCTTCCCGCTATCCGCATGGCTCCCGGATTCCTACCCGACAGCACCTGCGCCGGTAACGGCCGTGTTCGCCGGCTTGCTGACCAAGGTGGGTGTCTACACGATCATCCGCACACAGACACTGCTCTTCCCGAATGATCGACTATCGACCGTTTTAGGATTGATCGCGGTGGCCACGATGGTCATGGGCATTTTGGGAGCTGTGGCGCAGCAGGACATCAAACGATTACTGTCGTTCACCCTCGTGTCGCAT
>JAAYGH010000231.1 GCA_012727825.1 Trueperella sp. | reverse complement strand
CCGACTGCTGATTACCTCCGCTATGTCATCAATCGCATCAACTGGGTGGGCGCACTCTACCTCGCTTCGATCGCCTTGATCCCGCAGATCGTGTTCAACGCTATGGGTATTCAGTCCATGGCATTCGGCGGAACGTCGATTATTATTCTGGTAGGCGTCGGACTCCAGACGGTCAAGGATATTGACGCCCAGTTACAGCAGCGCCATTACGAAGGATTCCTGCGATGAAATATCGATTGCTTATTGTTGGTCCGCCTGGAGCGGGTAAGGGCACGCAGGCGAAGAACGTCTCCGAAGATCTGGGCATTACGTGGATCTCTTCCGGTGAGCTTTTCCGCGAAACAATTCGTTCGGGTTCCGAACTGGGCAACGTGATCGCCTCGTATATCGACAACGGCAATCTCGTTCCAGACGAGATCACCGATGTGATGGTCGAGAATCACCTCGACGCGATCGACCCCAAGAATGGCTTTCTGCTTGACGGCTACCCGCGTACGCTCGACCAAGTTGATGCTCTTGAGCGGATGCTCGAGGCACACGACGCTCCTCTTGATGCAGTGATCGAACTTCAGATTCCTGACGAAGAAATTATTGGTCGGCTGCTGAGCCGCGCGGAGAAGGAAGGCCGTAAAGACGACACAGAGGACGTCATTCGGCACCGCATCGCTGTCTACCATGCGAAGACCGAACCGTTGCTCAACGTGTACCGTGAACGCGGCCTACTTGTCGGTGTTCATGGCCTGGGCACTATCGATGAGGTTCGCGAGCGTCTTGTGAACAATGCACGGAAGTTCCTCCGCGAAAGTGAACTCGAGGTCACTGAGTGATCGAATATAAATCGCCTGATCAGATTCGGCTCATGCGCCGTGCTGGTCTTGTGGTTGCGGATATTCAGGATGCGCTCCATGAGCGTATCGAGGTCGGAATGACGACGGCGGATCTCGACGCCATCGCACACGAGGTTCTTGTGAGTGCGGGCGCAACATCCAATTTTTTCGGTTACTACGGCTATCCAGGTCAGATCTGTACGTCTGTTAACGACGTCGTTGTGCACGGCATTCCTGGTGACCTTGAGTTGCAGCCGGGAGATCTCGTGTCACTTGACTGCGGCGCCGTCGTCGATGGTTGGCACGGAGATTCAGCCTTCACGGTGGTATTGCCCGGGGGAGATGAGGCGAGGCGCGCTGAGCGCCTCGGACTTTCGGAGATCACCCACGATGCAATGTGGGTTGGCATTGCTGCGATGGCGAAGGGCAAGCGCGTGAAGGACATCGGCTCCGCCATTGATGATTTTATAACTGGGCTTCCCGCCTCCGAACAGCCCGATATCCTGCGCGATTATGTTGGGCACGGTATTGGCAGCTCGATGCACCAAGAACCCGACGTGCTGAACTACCGGGTGCGCGGCCGTAGCCCGAAGCTGAAGAACGGCATGGTGCTTTGCATTGAGCCCATGCTTGCCGCCGGTAATCAGGCCACGAAGGTGTTAGAGGATGACTGGACGGTCGTCACCACTGATGGCTCCGACGCTGCGCATTGGGAACACATGGTCGCCAAGCACTCCACAGGTATCTGGGTGCTGACCGCGCGCGACGGCGGCGTCGAAGGGCTTGCCCCGTTTGGTATCACGCCGGTTCCACTCGACTAGAGATCTTCCCGCGTGAAGACGGCGCCCGCGGCATATATGGCAATGCAGATGGCAGCGATGCCCGTGCCGACGGCCAACCACGGTTCAACCGTAGCTTCTAGAATATTGGTTGACTGCGGAAAGAGACCCACGAAGCTGTGATCCGCCACTGTCGGAAGAGCGCTAAGAATACCGCCCAGGAGCACGGCGACTAACGGAACGGTGACCGCGGCGATCATCGAGGGCGCGAGCACTCCGGCAAGTGAGCCAAAGGCCGCCCACACAAGCGCGTTCAATGCCCAGAGCCCGAAACTGCCTGCCAATGCGCCCCACGAGGTGTCCGAATAGAGCACGTTACTCGTGATCGCCACAGCCAGCGAAACGAGCGCGGAGATTCCAATAGCGAGAAGACTCGGGACGAGCCAGGATGTGTGAAGGACATCGGCGCGTGATCTGGGCTTGGTCAGTATCCCGGTTGCGGCGCCGTCGCGTCGGAGCGTGAAGGTCGTATAGCCGGCCCAGACTGCCACGACGAGCAGCACGATTTGGTTGAGATTGCTCATCCACTGTTGCCACGTGACGACAGTGCTCGGCTCGCCGAGCAAGCCGCCGAGATCGGTGCCGGTCGCTGCCACGAGGAGTTCGGCGCCCCAGCGCCCCATGACCACGGCGAGGATCGCGAGAGCGCCGAGACTCACAATGAGGGCTATGAGGCCGCGGTTACGATAAAGAGCGTGCACCCGCGAGAATGCGAAGCGTGCAATGTTCATCGGGCCCCCGTGAGTTCTAGAAATAGTTGTTCGAGTGATTCGGAGCTCGCGTGTTCTTCAAAATGGAGTCCGTGCTGGCGGCAGAAAGCTTCGAGTTCTGCGCGTTGCCCATGGTTGGGAACCTTGATGACGACGTCGATATCGGCAGCCGTCCGCCGTGCGAATTCGGCTCTCGTGGCTGAGGCGATGACCCGCCCACGATCGACCATGATGATGTGATCGCACACTCGATCGACGTCTTCGATTCGGTGCGTAGAAAAAATAATCGCGATCTTGTTAGCGAGTGCGTGAATGAGGGCCAATATGTCGGCTCGCCCGGCGGGATCGAGTGCACTCGTTGGTTCGTCGAGGACGAGGATGGTCGGATATCCGACAAGAGCGCGGGCGAGCGCGATCCTCTGGCGCATTCCACGTGACCACCCGCCGACGCGCCCGCGCGCATCCGTGAGTCCAACAATGCCAAGCAGGGTGTGTGCTCGTT
>JAAYGH010000230.1 GCA_012727825.1 Trueperella sp. | reverse complement strand
GTTACCCATCCCAGATGAGGCTCTCGAGTTTCTCGAACCCCTCACGCGCTGGTTGCGTGAGATGGGAGAAGGTTATACGGCTGTGGACTTTGCCAATGCAGTGAGCGGCATGCAGACCCTGACCCGCAAGGTCGTGGCGATGTGGTCCAACTTTGACGTTATCCTGACGCCAACCCTGCCGGCGGGCACCTTGCGCCCCGAGGACCTCATGAAGGATGACCCGGCCGAAGACTTCTACTCTCAGCGCCGTTTCACCCCGTGGACGAGCGTGTGGAACATGCTCGGAGCGCCGTCAATCTCGCTACCAGTTCACGCCGGAAAGGTCGGCCAAGAATGGCCGAACGGGGAGGCACTCGACGAGGACAACGGCGTCGTTCTCCCATTTTCCGTCATGCTGGGAGCGGTGCACATGGGCACGGATGAAATGGTTTTGAGCCTTGCAGCACAGCTCGAAGAGGCACTGCCGTGGCGCGAACGACAGCTAGAGGTGATCCGCCGCTTCGCTTAATCCCTTCGAGGGATGCGGATGCGAGCTACCTGATCTCGGCGTAATCGCCGGTGCCACGCCAAATTTGCACGCACTCGACCATCACGAGCGCAACAATCGGCAGCATAAGGAAAATGATGCTGGTTGCCGACGTCGCCGCCAGGCCGATCAGCCACACGACGACATTAACCATCGCCCGTTGCGGTTTACCGAGGAAAAAGTTGTGCGCGCCCATCGTGCCAAATAACAACCCGAGGATAATCGCAAACGTCCGCTTGCTACGCTCACCCATCGGAGCGAGTTCCGGCGCGATAGCGCGTAGGTCCGACGTCGGCCGGCCCAGTTGTGAGGGGTGGGCGCGCAGTGATGCCTGGCGTTCGCGAGCGTATTTTGCACGCCGAAGGTCATCGCCAGTGGGGCGAGAGCCAAACGGTCCGCCACCGTATCGTTGTAAAGGTCCCGGCGCATAAAGATTTGGGCTGCCCATGCGTTCTGACGCGACGAGGAGCGGATCAGGTGATGTTTCAAATCGAACCTCATCCGCGGACAACCTTGGCGTTTCGTCCTTCATACGGCCATCCTAGCGTTATTAGTGCTCGGCGCTAAACGCATCATGAGCGTCCTCCAGAAACCACGTGGCCTTTGTTTTTGGAAAATCCACCACGAAAGCCTGATCCGCTGGGTGAGGTTAGTTACGGATACTTACGGTTTCGTACCCATGAAACTTAGGGGTCACCTAGAGTACTAGGTGTTCTCTGTGTGTATTCGACCGGTCCGTAAAGGAACACGCCCGGACAGAGAACCGCTTCCGATATTGGAAGCTTGCATACACACGAAACGAAGGAAATATGAGAGCAGAAACAATCATAAGCTGCGAGGGCAGGGCGGATTTCTCGCGCGCCTTGCGTTAGTGTTCATCGTTATCGCTAGTGGCGCCGGAATGTCCCTCATGACGAGTGCGCTTCCCGCTCAAGCGGACAATGGCAATCAAGTCCGCCTCGATAGCGTGACGTTTGTCAACGACGAGATTCAGGACTATACGAACCAACGCCTAGAGGTCGAGTGGAGTATCCCTGACCAAGCACAACCGCCAGTCACACTGACGGTGCCACTTCCTGAGGAACTTCGAGGGAATGCTGACCGTTTCCCGCTTAACGAGCCTGATGGCGACGTCCTCGGCGAATGTACCGTCAGCGCCGAAGCGGTGACCTGCGAGGTCGACGACGACAACATCACAAATAACCCATATGAGGTGTCAGGAAGCTTCTTCTTCAACGCTCAATCACAGTTGTTGAACAAAGAAACCGTTGAGCACACGTACACCTTTGGTGATGTGGAACAAACGGTGACTGTCACACCGAGCAGCAACTGGTGCGATGTCTACTGTGAGTTTGGAGGGTCTTCCGGTTGGAAGAGCGGTTGGTACAATAACCTGACTGACGAGATCATCTTCTCGGTCTACGTCGAAGCGCCTGAACAAGGCCTCGTGCCTGGTCAGTTCGTCAGGGTGACGGATATGCTTAATACCGACCTGTATGAACTTGTCGACGACGGCACATACCCGCGCGTGCTTGAAGCAGACAGCGTCATTTACAACATGTGGGGGTCCGAGAACTGAAACACCGCCACACTCCCTGACAATCTCGTGAGCTGGACGGCGATCCTGATTGCCATTCGACGCAAGAATCACTCTCTTGGGAGTGATGCGTAACGACGCACAGTTAACCGGAGCGTGCGGCTGCTGAAAGCCGGCTACGCCACGGTGTTGCGGGCCTGTCCTTTACTAAAGGAGAGGCCCCCACTGTATGTATTTCAGATCTTGAACCTGCGCGAAAATTCTCAGATTGTGCGAGAGTGGATGAATGATTACTGAGCAGCTCCCAGAAGATAAGTTCGCCTTCGAACACACGTACGTAGCATTTGACGCGGATAACATCATGCTCGAAGTGGGCAACGTAGAGAAGATTTATGCCTACAAGTCGGTGACCAAACCGATTGCTGCGTGGGGCATCCTCGTGGCAATCGAGCAGGGAAAGTTTGAATTAGATACGCCGGCGGGCCCTGATGGGTCGACGTTCAGACACCTCCTTTCCCACGCGTCCGGGTTGCCGCCGGAGGAGGGCGATCCGATCGCGAAGCCCGGTCGTCGGCGGATCTACTCAAATTACGGTTTCGATGTGATGGCCGACGAGGCAGAGAAATATCTCGACGTGTCGATCCAGGATTGGATTCAGAGCGAGGTGCTCGACCCGTTGGGCATGAATTCGGTGCGTATCGTGGGGACGATCGCGCATTCGGGTACGGGATGTGCACGGTGCTTAGTCCCGTTCGGGCGTGAAGTACTCAAACCGACCCTGATTTCGCGAGAATTGGCGGAGAAGGCGTTTCAGTCGCAGTTCGCGGGAATCCCTGGCGTGACACCGGGCTACGGACGCTCGCAAAACAACCCGTGGGGGCTAGGATTCTCGATTCGGAATCCGCTTGAACCACACTGGACGGGAGAGAAATTCTCTAACCACGTGGTGGGACACTTCGGGATGTCTGGCTCGTTCTTCTACATGGACCTATCGAAGGGTAAGGGTGGAGCATTCCTTGGCACGCAGGACTTCAATAAGGAACATATCCAGCACTGGCCCGCACTGGCAGACGCGATGATTGAGATTGACCCGAAGCCGGCCGGGCAGGTCGATATTCTTTTCCCGACGGCGTAGGTGCGGTCACGCTTTTAAAGGTCGAATTCGACGATGACGGGCACGTGGTCGGAGGCGCCCTTGCCCTTGCGCTCGTCGCGGTCAATCTCCGCGCCCGTCACGAGTTCGGCGAGCGCGGGGGATGCGTAGACGAAATCGATACGCATGCCCTCGTTCTTCGGGAAGCGTAGCCGCTGGTAGTCCCAAAACGTGTAGTTTGTGACGTGCTCGCGGGTCACTTCCCTAAAGCCAATGTCCTCGAACGCGAAGAAGGCATCGCGCTCGGGCTGGGAGACGTAGAGGCCGCCAGTGCCATCCACGTCCCACACGTCGTCGTCGGTAGGGATGACGTTCCAGTCTCCCGTCTGGGCAATCTTGGCGTCGGGATCCTCGGTAAGGCGAGCGGCTGCGCGATCCTTGAGCGCTGAGAGCCAGGCAAGCTTGTAGTGATAGTGCGGATCGTCGAGCTCGCGGCCGTTTGGCACGTACAGGCTCCAGAT
>JAAYGH010000229.1 GCA_012727825.1 Trueperella sp. | reverse complement strand
GAGTGAGATAGGGCAGATGTTCTTCAACGCGGTACCACGTGCCCGAAACCTCGGCCACGCACGCATCACACAGGACCTCGTCCCACTGTCCGCAACCGGCGCACCATCGCGGGAACACAATATCTAGGACGTCGTTCCACAGTCGCTGAAACCACCGAAAGATCCGATTCATGCTCCAAGTGTGCCGGTTCAGAGATTCTCACGTTGGTCACCAATGGGCAATGTGGAGGGTGTATTCGCCCAACCCCCTGTGGAGAACTCTTCTAACCCGGAAACGCCGGCGAGGTCACACCTTCGGTCACGAGTCGCCACCCGGCGCCGTCATAAGAAAAAAGATTGTTCTCGTCGTTTTGAATGACGATCGAGTCGACTCCGCGGCCTGCCGTGAGGGATACGAGGTTGTCCACCGCCGCAAGAGGCACCGCAGGCACACCGAGTCCGACCAGGTGAATACCGCTCGTACTCGTACCTTGGTTGCGGGCAACTGCGGCTACACGCACCTCGGATACCCATGCCACATCCGTGACATCCACGAGCGACTGGCCAAAACGAATGGGGTTACCGATCTCGCGTGGCGTGCCGGCGGCATCACGAGCGATCGCCACGGCGTTAATCTGCACTTCGCCGCCCTGATCGGTCACAATCGCCATCCGCGCTCCCTCGCGTGACACGGCAATGTCCCGCACATTTAATCCTTCCAGCCACGACAGGTGGAAGGTCAGCTGCTCGCCAGTTTCAAGGTGAACCCCCACGAGCTCGCCAGTGGATGTGCGCTCTCCTGACCACACCCAGCCGTGCGAATCCATCGATGGCGCTACGAGTTGGCTACCTTCGTAGAGCGCAAACGCCGGTGATCCAACAAAACTCACACCGTAGATTGTTGCCCCGCCATTCCCGAGTGCAGCGGCCCATGTCGCGGGTTCGCTGTAGGAGGGTGCGATGGCGGTGAGGTTGAGTCCCTCAACACCTTCTGGTGAAATCGGCATGACGTCACCGCCGCTGATTTGTGCGGGAATACCGCCGCTCAAACCCGAAAGCGAGTAAGTCGCATACGGATACGAACTCACGTCCATCTTCGACGGCATATCTAACGCAGCACCCTCGGAGGTCAGCACCACGCTCTGGATCCCAGGCACGTTCATTAACGTCTTCGAAATTTGGGCTTCAAGCGTGATGAGTTCAGAACCCTGCAGTGAGGCGACGTCAGATGACAGATCCACTTGCGCAACCCCGTCGGAAACCGTGACGCCACGGCCTGTCAGGGTCGCATCGGCGGGCAATGCCGAGTACACGCCGGGTGATAGCCACGACGACGGCCCCTGCAACAGTCCATCCACCGCATAGGTCGCCTGGCCAGAGTTCAGATACCACCGCGCTTCGGGCACAAATGCCTCACGGTCCGGGGTGAGGAAATACAGCAAGGTTTCGGTGTAGAGCGAGACGAAGATCGAGTTCGGGATGACGATGCCGTCATCGAGAGCTCCGATACGCCACTCTCCCTCCGGACTTTTCACGAGCGAGTACTCGGCGTTGATGATTGCGTCTGGGGTTGCGACCGAGTAGCGGCCGCGGACATCGAGCGTTCCTGCCGCGGTTGCGCTGACGCGCACCGCGCCATTGCGAGTCTGGGAGATGGCTGGATTTTGGCTGTCTTGATACACCCGCAGTTCCGTCGTCGGATTCCAGCGAGCGGCCGCTTCTGGTGTGAGGAACTGGCGAGCCACGGTGAAATCCGCCGAGAGTCCTGCCCCCGACGCGCGAAGGAAGTCGGTCACGAGGTTTTCAGGGGTGGACCCTGGCGTCGGCCCCTGAGGGTCGAGAATCACGCCACCGTCGGGGTTGGTGGGCCGTGCAGTCTGCTCCGGATCACCCGACGTTGGCAGACCCGCACATCCGGCAAGAACCACCATCAAGGCGACGAGGAGTGGGAGCCATCGCTTCATGAAACGTCACCCCCAATGTGCTTGTCGTCGAGACGGAATTCCGTTGCAGCATCAGGGTCATCTTCCACGACGACGACAAAGGGACTCGCGTCCGGTCCCGTTTCAGGTGCGTCGTCCGCCAGATCATTTAGGCCATTATTGACAGCCTCGTCTAGCTCGTCTTCTGACTCTTCCTCGACGGGCTGCGGTACTGCGAGCGGAATCGGCGGAATGAATGAATCGTGTGGCTCTTTCGGCAGGGAGAGCAGGAACGTGGAGCCGACACCGAGCGCGCCGGCAACCTCGAGGGTTCCGCCGTGAATTTGGGCGTCCTCGCGGGCGATGGTGAGGCCAAGGCCCGTACCTCCCGACTTGCGAACGCGCGAGGAGTCGGCTCGCCAGAAACGGTCAAACACGTGTTGGATCTGGTCTTCGGAAATTCCGAGGCCATGGTCTTGAACCATGATCGCCACCGCAGTGTCGTTCGCTTTGACGACCACATTAACCGGACGTCCCTCAGCATGCTCTAGTGCATTGACCAGCAGGTTGCGAACCAACCTGCGAATCCTGCGCTGTTCAACTTCGGCATCCGTATCCCCGCTCGTCTCAAAGGTCACACGCACACCATTCGACTGCGCGAGGGGCTCAGAGACGGCAATGACCTCTTGGACCAGTTCACCAATATTCACCACATCGGTAGCGAGCGTCATGCCACCGGCGTCGTACCTGGATATCTCGAGCAGGTCAGCGAGTGTGGCATCAAGGTTGAGCAGCTGCGTGTACTGGAGCTCTGCCGCACGCTTGAGACTTGGGGGGAGATCTTCACGGTTGTCATAAATGAGTTGGCCCGCCATACGAACGGTCGTGACCGGCGAGCGAAGTTCGTGGGACACGGCCGAGACGAACTCCGTCTGCACTTTCGAAATGCGTTCCATCTGAGTGAACTGAGTTTCGAGAGATTCGGCCATCTGGTTAAAGGATTTGGCAAGTTGAGCGATCTCGTCCGAACCACGCACTTCCATACGTGTATCGAACTCACCGTCCGCGAGCTGACGGGCGTTGTCTGATGCCTCTCGCACTGGCGAGAGCACCCAGCGCATGACCGCCCACGTGACAAAACCAAGAATTATCAGCATGGCAGCCACCGAAATCCACATGACCCGGATGGTCGTGCCGATAAGCTCCTGTTGATTCAACATCGAGTACGCGGCGTAAAACTCGTAGGTGCCCGAACCCGGGATCTCGAGGGTCGCACCGACGATGATTCCTGGGACGACCGATTCTCCGTCCGGGATTCCGACGGACTGCCAGCCAATCTCGCCACTTTCCGTGACGATTTCGCGCAGCTCCGGACTGACCAGCGAACGAACGCGGGTTGCTGATGCGGTTGCCGGTTCAAAAATCTGGGTCGCCATCGCGGGCTGGTCCGGCGAGCGCATGAGCACAGCGCCAAGCACGCCACGCGCCGGATCGTAGGTTGAAGAAACTAACATGTTCGCCACTTCTTGGGTGCGACCCACAGAGGGCGACGACGCGGCGAAGCGATCTTGGGAAAGCTGGACTTCAGTTGAAAACTGTTCGATGTCGGTTTCCACAGCGGCGTCGAAGATCGATGCGCGGACCTGAGTAGAAATCGCAATCCCCATGATGACAATGCCCAACACGCCGGCGGCAACGATAGAGATGATCACCCTGAGCGAGAGGGAGGAATACCAGCGTTCGCGCAGACCGTCGATTCGGCGTGCGATGGAACGGAATCGCGCGCCAGCCGAAGCCGGCTCACTCACTGGTTCGACGTCCCCGCTCGGTAACCCACGCCACGGACGGTGAGAACGACCTCGGGATTTTCCGGATCTTTCTCAACCTTGGAACGCAAGCGCTGGATATGCACATTCACGAGTCTCGTATCTGATGAGTGACGGTAACCCCACACCTGTTCGAGCAATTCTTCGCGGGAAAAAACTTGGAACGGTTTCCGAGCCAGCACCGTGAGCAGGTCGAACTCGAGTGGCGTGAGGTGAAGAGCCTCGCCACCCCTGCGCACCTCATGTGCTTTTGGATCGATTTCGAGATCGGCGATCTTCAAAGTTTCAGCTTCGGGCTCTTGGCGGCGCAGGCGTGCCTTGACACGGG
>JAAYGH010000228.1 GCA_012727825.1 Trueperella sp. | reverse complement strand
TGATTATTCAGTGCAGATTCGAGTGTGACCAGCACGGTTTCCGGATCCGTGCACGAGCACACCTGAGTGAGTGCGGTGCGCAGATCCACGATCGGTTCACTGGGAGGATGGTCCATCCGGTGAATGCACAGGTTCGCCCCGAAGGGCGATGGCGCCGAACGATGGACTGCGACGTGGAGCTTTGCCGGCGGATTAACCCAGAGGCCATACATCTGGCAGGCGGTGAGGCATGCGACTCGGCTATTTTTGCGGGCTGCGGTGCGAAAATTGGTGTGAGCATGGGGTAATGCGTATTTCCCATGAGCGACCCGCTGGAAGTGTCCGGTTTGAATCCCTTCCCGAATATGTCGGCTAGAGGTAAAGCCAAGTTGTGCAAGGTCTTTGCGTCCGACGATGCCAGTCAAGCGCGCACGCATGTCGGTGGGAGTGCGCGGATCAATAATTGCCCCGGGAGCGAGCGGCGCGCTGGCCGCTAGCTCCCTGCGATGCTCGAAATTTCGAAAGATGTCATCGCCTAGGTGGTTCGGATCATGGAATGCGGGCATGTCAACATTTTTTGGCTTTGGAGAGTTGCTTGTTTAGCAGGAGTCGCGAATGTGGAGCGGTGCGGCACTGGGAATCATGTGGACAAGAATGCGTGTTTCGGTCGGAGCGATCGAAGCCTGATGCGGCGCACGAGCACGTCGTGAGAAAAGCCGTTCAGAACTTAGGCGCTGAGGGCGCGATGTCGTCACATAGCGGAGATCGAGCTCCTGGCGCCTACTTCTTGAACGTGATCTCGAAAGACCCAATGAAAATCGCGCCGGAAAGAAAAACCAAGCGAACTTTTCTGGAGGTGGGTGGATTTTGGCGGGGAGAGGCTAGGAAAGAATAATGCGGCCCGTGAGTGGCTCTCCGTCACTGTGAGCGGAGACTACCTGATTCGCCAGTAGCGCACATCACATGCATTCTAAGATTGAGTGGAATAGACTCAACTTAGTTGATGTTCTCTTTAGTAGATAGATGTTGTGAACCGGCTCGTCAGAGCCACAAAAGAATTTTTCGGAGGTATCGATGGATAAACTGACAACCAAATCTCAGGAGGTTATTGCTGACGCCCTTTCGGCCGCCACCCAGGCCGGAAACCCGCAGCTTGAACCCACCCATATTCTCAGCTCCCTCCTCAAACAGAAGGATGGAGTCGCGAGCGCACTTCTCGAAGCGGTTGGCGCCGATCACGGTGCGATCACTCAACGAGTGAGTGCACAACTTGCTACGCTGCCAGCAGTAAAGGGCAGTGGGGCGGGTAACCCGCAAGCGTCCCGCCCCACGAACCTCGTCCTGTCGGACTCGGGCAAGGAGGCCACCGCCCTCGGTGACTCCTACATTTCCACCGAGCATCTGCTCCTTGCTCTCTCGAACTCCCAGCATTCGGCAGGTGAAATCCTGCGATCAACGGGTGCGGGCCATGACCAACTCATGGCCGCCTTGCCAAACGTGCGCGGCAATCGAAAAGTCGATAACCCCGATCCAGAGGGCACTTTCCAGGCTCTCGAGAAGTACGGTACCGATCTCACTGACATGGCCCGCGAGGGCAAACTCGACCCGGTGATTGGCCGTGATTCTGAGATCCGGCGAGTCATTCAGGTCCTTTCCCGCCGCACGAAAAACAATCCTGTTTTGATCGGCGAGCCAGGCGTTGGTAAGACCGCCGTGGTTGAGGGTCTGGCGCAACGCATCGTCGATGGCGATGTGCCTGCGTCATTGCAGGGCAAGCGCCTGATCTCGCTGGACATCGCGGGCATGCTCGCGGGCGCCAAGTACCGCGGCGAGTTTGAAGAGCGCTTCAAGGCCGTTCTTCAGGAGATTAAGGACTCCGACGGTGAAGTGGTCACCTTTATCGACGAACTGCACACCGTGGTTGGCGCCGGCGCAGGAGGCGATTCCTCGCTCGACGCCGGCAATATGCTTAAACCCATGCTAGCCCGCGGCGAGCTACGCCTCGTGGGCGCAACCACTCTGGATGAGTATCGCGAAAACATCGAAAAGGATCCGGCTCTTGAGCGTCGGTTCCAGCAGGTGTTCGTGGGCGAGCCGTCGGTCGAGGACACGGTCGCGATCCTGCGTGGTATCACGCCGAAGTACGAGGCCCACCACAAGGTGACGATCTCGGACGGCGCACTCGTGGCAGCCGCCAGCCTGTCGGATCGCTACATTGCGGGTCGCCAGCTTCCGGACAAGGCGATTGACCTTGTGGACGAGGCGGCATCTCGACTGCGCATGGAACTCGATTCTTCGCCCGAGGAGATCGACGTCCTGCAGCGCCAAGTGGACCGCCTGACGATGGAGAAGGCATACCTGGAGGAC
>JAAYGH010000227.1 GCA_012727825.1 Trueperella sp. | reverse complement strand
GTTGCGGTGTCTGCGTACCCAATCGCCGACGATGGGCTGAAGAAGCTGGCCGATGATGAACGGCAGTAGCAGTTTGAGCAAGACGGACTGGATGCCGCCAGTCGAGGCGTCGTCTAAGTTCATAAATAACAGAACGAGTACGGGTGTGAGGAACATGCCCAAAATATTTGAAATTGTTGCTGCACACACGGCACTGGCCACATCTCCGCGCGCAATCGACACGAATGTGACCGAGGACTGGACAGTCGAGGGGAGCAGACTGAGGTAGAGCAGACCGGTCGCGAACGCGGTGCCGATTATTGGTCCCGAGAGCCAGTAGAAAGCAAGTCCGAGCAGAGGGAAAATGACGTAGGTTGCCACGAGCACGGCAGTTTGAAGCTTGATGTTCTTCAGACCCTCGATCACTTCACTCGTGCGCAGGCGCATGCCGTATACGAGGAATACCATGCCCACGCCGATGTCAGCCATGATCGATAGGGCGTTGGCTACGTTGTCTTGTACCGGCACGACGAGCCCCAAAATAAGGGCGACGACGATCCCGGTGAGTAAAAAATCGGGCTTAAAGCGCCGGAGTTGCCCCTTCACTTATGCCCATGGGCCGAAGACTTGAGTCCATTCAACTGCCTCGCGCTCCACGATCACACCAACCTCATTGAAAGGATCTGCGTCCACGAGCGCGAATGCCGCCACGGCGTCGTCGGTGCGGACGATAATCAGCGCACCATCGGATCCGAGCGGTCCGGATGCAAGCAGAACGCCTTGGTCGTGCAAACTGCGCAGGTATTCGCGATGCACGGGGCGGGTGCGCGCGATGAGATCGGTGTCGTTTGAGTACCTGTATCGAATTGCGTAGATAGCCATGGGCTTATCCTAGATCACAGGCGAGTACATCGATGTCCGACCCAACCATCGCCTGTGGCAAAATCGTCAAACATGCGTTCGAAAGTGTCGGGGCTAGCGCATAGAATTAAACACGTGCACCAACATATTCATATTCAAGGGGCCCGCGAACACAACCTCCAAAATATCACGCTCGATATTCCACGTGACAAGATGGTTGTCTTCACCGGGCTTTCGGGGTCCGGAAAATCTTCACTTGCCTTCGACACCATTTTTGCTGAGGGTCAGCGGCGTTACGTCGAGTCGCTGTCCGCTTACGCGCGCCAATTCTTAGGCCAAATGGACAAGCCCGATATCGATTTTATCGAAGGCTTGTCGCCAGCCGTCTCCATTGATCAGAAGTCCACGAATCGCAATCCGCGTTCGACCGTCGGTACGATTACCGAGGTCTACGACTACCTGCGTCTGCTCTTCGCCCGTGCGGGTACGCAGTACTGCCCGGTGTGTGACGAGAAAATTGAGGCACAAAGTGCGGAGCAGATCGTCAATATTTTGTTGGAGTACGAGGGCGGGACTCGCTTTCAGATCCTTGCCCCGGTGATCCGCGGGCGTAAGGGCGAGCATGAAGAAATCTTCCGGACGTTGAGTGCGGACGGCTATTCGCGAGCACGTGTGGACGGCAACCTCATTCGGTTGGATGATCCACCGACACTTGCAAAGACGAAGAAGCATGACATCGAGGTGGTCGTGGACCGCCTTGCTATTCGTGACGGCATGCGGTCGCGACTCAACGACTCAGTGGAAACCGCTCTGCGTTTGGCAGATGGCCGGTTGATTGTCGAGTTCGTCGATCGTGACGCCGACGATCCACAGCGCGAACGAAAATTTTCCGAGCTGCGTTCGTGTCCGAACGGTCACCTGCTTGAGATAGAGGAAATCGAACCTCGCACGTTCTCATTCAACGCGCCCTACGGATCGTGCACGGATTGTGACGGGATCGGCTACAAAGTCCAGGTCTCGGCTAATCTCGTGGTGCCTGACGAGGACTTATCGATCGACGATGGCGCGATTGTGCCCTGGTCGGTCACGGCTTCTGGGCCGGCACGTGATTACCATATGCGCCAGCTTGAAGGCCTAGGTGAAGAGCTCGGTTTTAGTACAAAGACCAAGTGGAAGAATCTTGCGACCGATGCCAAGGATGCGATCCTTAACGGCTCGAATTTCAAGGTCAAGATGAAGTATCGCAACCGGTGGGGTCGCGAAAAAATATATTCCACTGGCTTTGAAGGCGTTTTACATTTTGTTAAGCGCAAACATGATGAAACTTCCTCAGAGTGGTCGCGCGACCGCTACAAGGGCTTTATGCGTGACGTCACCTGCAAGACGTGCGGCGGAGCGCGCCTTAAACCCGAAGTTCTCTCTGTGCGTGTGGGCGAACTGAACATTCACGAACTCACACAATTATCAATCGGCGATGCGCTGGACTACCTGAAACAACTCGAACTTGGGGCCCGAGAAAAACAGATTGCTGATGCCGTGCTCACTGAAATTGTCGAGCGTCTGACGTTCCTCGTGACAGTCGGTCTGAATTACCTGACAATGGCGCGTTCGGCAGGTTCCCTTTCGGGTGGCGAGGCACAGCGGATTCGTTTAGCGACCCAGATCGGTGCGGGTCTGGTCGGCGTTCTCTACGTTCTTGATGAGCCGTCGATCGGTCTACATCAACGAGATAATGAACGGCTGCTGAGCGCATTGCTCCATCTACGCGATCTAGGCAACACGCTCATCGTTGTCGAACATGACGAAGAGACCATTCGGCAGGCGGATTGGGTGGTCGACATCGGTCCGAAGGCCGGAGAATTCGGTGGCAAGATTGTCTACTCGGGTGAACCGGCTGGTTTGCTCGACAGCGAAGAGTCCCTGACTGGCGCATATTTGTCCGGTCGCCGGGAAATCGAGGTGCCGACAAAGCGTCGGCGGATTTATAAGACGAAGCAGATTGACGTGACTGGCGCCCGCGAAAATAATCTTCAGGGTATCGACGTCAAGTTCCCCATCGGCGTCTTCACTGCCGTAACGGGAGTCTCCGGATCGGGTAAGTCCTCGCTAGTCAACGAAATTCTCTACAAAGTTCTAGCAAACAAGCTCAACCGCGCGCAGTCGTTGCCAGGTAAGCACAAGGCGGTCAAAGGCCTCGACCAACTCGACAAGGTTGTCCATGTGGACCAGTCGCCGATTGGTCGCACGCCCCGCTCGAACCCAGCAACGTACACGGGCATGTGGGATCCTATTCGAAAGCTCTTCTCTGACACGGAAGAAGCGAAAATTCGTGGGTATGGTCCTGGCCGATTCTCCTTTAACGTTAAGGGCGGGCGCTGCGAATCTTGTTCAGGCGACGGCACGATTAAAATCGAGATGAACTTCCTTCCGGATGTGTACGTGCCGTGTGAAGTGTGCAATGGCTCGCGCTACAACCGAGAAACCCTCGAGGTGCGCTACAAGGGCAAGAACGTGGCCGAGGTCCTCGATATGACGATCTCTCAGGCCAAAGAATTCTTCGCCGCAGTTACGCGCATCACGAAATACCTCGAAGTGCTCGAATCTGTTGGACTCGGCTACATTCGGCTAGGTCAGCCGGCCACCACACTGTCGGGTGGCGAGGCACAGCGCGTTAAACTCGCTTCGGAGCTCCACAAGCGCTCCAGTGGCAAAACTGTCTACATGCTCGACGAACCAACCACCGGCCTCCACTTCGAGGACGTGCGCAAGCTCCTCGGTGTCCTGCAAGAGCTGACCGACAAGGGCAATACCGTGATCGTCATCGAGCACAACCTTGACGTCATTAAAAGCGCCGACTGGGTCATCGATCTTGGCCCCGAAGGCGGCAAGGGCGGTGGCTTGCTTGTGGCCGAGGGAACGCCAGAGGACGTGGCACTCGTGGAGGAGTCATACACCGGCCACTATCTGAAGCCGATCTTGGAGAAGGCGGGTACTGTCAGATAGATGGCAGATCCGGAAAGCTATCGCCCCCGAACGGGTGATATTCCCACCGACCCGGGCGTGTATCGATTCATCGATGAGGACGACCGGGTCATCTACGTGGGCAAAGCTAAATCTCTGCGCAACAGGCTTCTCAACTATTTTCAAGATCCCGTGCTTTTGCATGCCCGCACCAGGCAGATGGTCTTTACGGCTGTGCGCGTGGAATGGGTCGTCGTCGCATCCGAAATCGAGGCCCTTACCCTCGAATATTCGTGGATCAAAGAGTTCACACCGCGCTTTAACGTCATGTACCGGGACGACAAGTCTTATCCGTACCTCGCGATCACGATGGGCGAAAAGTTCCCGCGCGTCATGGTCACCCGTAACGCGCACCGGCGAGGCAATCGGTACTACGGCCCATACACGAAGGTGTGGGCCGTGCGTGAATCCCTCGACCAACTTTTGCGTGTCTTCCCGATTCGCTCGTGTACAGCCGGCGTGTTTCGCAATGCTGAGCGCGCCGGCCGGCCGTGCCTCCTCGGATATATCGACAAGTGTTCTGCGCCCTGCACTGGGCGGGTGTCCGAAGAGGAACACCGGGACATCGCGAAGAGAATGGTTCGTTTCCTCGACGGCTCGGGGGAGGAGCTCATTCGCGAAAAGAAGAAAGAAATGGCGAGGGCTGCCGCCGAGCAGGACTATGAACGCGCAGCCAAGCTCCGCGACGACGTCCTTGCGCTCGAGACTGTTGCCGAACGCAACACGGTGGTCTTCGACTCGGATGTCGACGCCGACGTGTTCGGACTGGACTTTGACGAACTCGAAGCCTCTGTACAAGTGTTCTACATCCGCGGCGGACGTATTCGCGGTCAGCGAGGTTGGGTTACGACGATCGAGGACGAGGACGCGCCCGGGCTCGTTAACCAACTGCTGCTGCAGGTGTACGGCCACTTCTCGCTCACACCCGGACAGCGCACCACCCAGCGCGCTCGTTCAGTCGACGACGTCGACCACACGGCGGCGACGTCGATGCCGCGTGAAATCTGGGTGCCAACGATGCCAACCGATGGTGATGCGCTCTTGACCTGGCTCCGGGAGTTGAGGGGTGGCAAGGTGACGATCCGACAGCCACAGCGCGGCCCGAAAGCCGCACTCATGGAGACCGTGCATACGAACGCAAAACAGGCTTTGCACCGCCACAAACTGGCGCGAGCAGGAGATCTTACAGAACGGTCACAGGCGCTTGAGGAGCTACGCGAGGGTCTCGGCCTTGAGCGGGCGCCATTGCGCATCGAGGGGTACGACATCTCGCACACTCAAGGGACGAATCAGGTCGGTTCGATGGTTGTGTTCGAGGACGGCCTAGCGAAAAAGGCGGACTATCGACACTTCATCGTGCGAGGTCCCGATGGTGACGGGGCCCGCGACGATACTGCGGCTATGGATGAGGTGTTGAGGCGCAGGCTCAAGCGGCTCCACGAGACCTTTGACGCCGCAGATGCGTCAGACGACGAGCTCTCTGGACCAGTTGAGCCAGGCGCGCGTCCACGTTTTGCGTACCGGCCGGATCTCATCGTCGTGGACGGTGGCCTGCCGCAAGTCAATGCGGCGCAGCGAGTTGTCGACGAGCTCGGCGCGGACGTCACCGTCATTGGTCTAGCTAAGCGTCTCGAGGAAATTTGGTTGCCTGGCGAGCAGTTTCCGATTATTCTCTCCCGATCATCACCGGCGCTACGCCTCTTGCAGCATTTACGCGACGAATCGCATCGCTTTGCAATCAGCTTTCATCGGAAGAAGCGTTCGAAGGCGATGACGAGATCGGCCCTCGATGAAATTCCTGGCCTTGGTCCTGCGAAGCAAACCGCACTGCTTAAGTATTTCAAATCTGTTGCACGGATCAAAAAGGCAAGCGTGGAGGATTTGCAAGAAGTTCCCGGCATCGGGCCCGCGATCGCATCAATCATCAACACTCACTTTTCAGGAAACTCTGAGGAAAAACTGGCACGATAGGGGTTATGGACAAGATTCCTCACAGCGACATTAATGACACCGGTAAGATTCCTCGAATCGTGCCGGATCTCGACCGTGATACCTCCTTGCCCGCCGCTGAGGTTCCTGAGATCCTCATCATTACAGGCATGTCCGGTGCGGGTCGATCGCGCGCTGCGGCAACGCTCGAAGATCTCGGTTGGTACGTCGTCGACAATTTGCCCCCGCGCCTGCTGAGCGCGCTTGCTGGCATGATGAGGCCTGGCGACGACAAAGCAATTCTGCGATTGGCTGCCGTCGTGGACGTTCGATCCCGCGAATACTTCCAAGAGCTTGTCGGTGTGCTCGATGAGCTTCAGGAGCGGAAACTCGACTACCGAATTATGTTCCTCGACGCGCGCGACGACGTCCTCGTGCGTCGGTTCGAATCGGTTCGGCGCCCGCATCCACTTCAGGGTAATGGCCGTTTGTTGAACGGAATCGAACGCGAACGCAAGGTCCTGACGGAACTTCGAAATCGTTCGGACAT
>JAAYGH010000226.1 GCA_012727825.1 Trueperella sp. | reverse complement strand
TACAACCCCTTCCTTACCGCCAACGGTGCGCAGTTCCAGGACGAGGACGGCAACTTTGCCTTTGCCTCGCCGGAGGGCGTGGAGTCCTTCCAGTACCTCGTTGACCTCATTCACGAGTACAACGTGGCGCCTCCTGCCGCTGAGACCAACACGAATGGCGACATCACTCGCGACATGTTCGTCCGTGGCGAGCTCGCACTGTTCCAGTCGGGTCCGTACCACTTGAAGACGGTCGACGAAAACACTGAGATCAACTGGGGGCTCGCACCTCTCGTTGCTGGGCCTGAAGGTTCGTTCTCCGGGTCGCACGGCGTTGTCGCTGTCGGCAATGAACAGACCGAGAACCGCGAAGAGACGATCCGCGTCATGCAGTGGCTCGGATCCGCAGAGGGCCAGATGCCGCTCGGCGAGATGGGCGTCTCCTTCCCAGGCGTTGTGGACGCTCAGTCTTCGTACGTCGACTACTGGGCAGCTCAGGGTATCGACGTCTCCGTGTTCATCGACGCAGCCAACGGCGACACCGCCATGGCTCCGTTTGGTCCGGACGTGAACTCCGGTTCGCAGGCGCTGACCCCGAAGCTCCTGGATGTTTTCCTCGGAAGCATCCCCGTCGAACAGGGTCTGCAGGAAGCTCAGGACCTCGGAAACGCAGCGATGGGTAACTAACTCAGTCACCTAAGAACACGCGTCTGGCGGTTCGCCGACGACGAGGACGCCCCGGAACGACTCAAACCGTTCCGGGGCGTCCTCGTGCTCCAGCTACACCATCTGGATTCCCAGTCAATTCCCAGTCAAATCCAAGGTTCTCCACGGAGTTTCTCAGGGTTGCCCGGGTAGGCTGTTTCCGATCGGTTGTATGTGTGATGGGAGTTAGATGCGCTCGACTAAGTACTTGGGGGTTCTGGGCGCCCTTGCTCTGCTTCTTGCTGGATGTGCAAATGGCGATGTTGAATCTGCAACCGAATCACCCGCGGATCCGCCCGCCGTCGTTGATCATTGCACCGATCCGCTCGCCGGCGATCCCACCGACGTGAACGCGCAAGAACTCGCGTTTTGTCAGGCCGAGGGGTTGACCAAAATTGCTGGGTGGATTCAAGAAGACACGATTGACGGCACGCTTGCCTCCAGATCGCGTGTAAACATTGACCCGCTCGCGGTAGAAATCCAGTCCTACACCGACTCCGGCGAGCCCGGCGCGCGGGCGATCCTCATTCGCGGCAATACGTTCGTTGAGCGAGAGGGCAAGTGGGTTCAAGCCACCACCGAGTCCGACGACGGGACGATGGCCTACCAGGCCACCATGCCGATGCGCTTCGAGGCGCTACTTAATCCGGAGCTTCGCGCAGCCGGCACGAATCCAGATCTCACCTACGACGTGATTGGCCATGAGACGATCGACGGTGACGCCGTTACCGTGCTATCTCTGCAACTCTCCGACGACGCCGAAACAAGCAATGCCCGCGAATCACGGCTTTACGTGCGCGACGATTACGTGGTGGTTCACACCGAAACCACGTTCCGCGTCAACGGTTCGAATCAGGTGCGCGCGACCGTGCTCACCACGATCGACGAGCCGCAAAAAATTATCAACCCGCGTTTTGAGAACGACGACGAGTCCGGGCTGTCAAGCGAGTCGGATCAGGCCAGCGACGAGCAGTAGATTTTCGGGCGTGTTCTACCGATCGCTCTGAATAAATTCCACAAGGCCCTTGGCCCCGTCGTCG
>JAAYGH010000225.1 GCA_012727825.1 Trueperella sp. | reverse complement strand
GTTCGTGTGCATGCGCTACGGTTCGGCAACCGAGACATGTGCGCTGGTTAATAGCGCGTGGTGACGATGTAGGCATACGTGCCTTAGTTTACCCGACGGAGTGGCCCTCAAACGAGAGTGGCACGTGAGGTTCCTCAACTATTGGTCGCGGATCGAAGGAGGAGCGACGACGGTTATTCACTCACCATCGCACTGGTGAGCTACCGCTCGCTACTCCTCAACGTCGTAACGCTCGAACCCCGCTCCACGCGCGTCTTCCGTCACCTTGCGGATGTCGATGGACCAACCCGTGAGCTTAGCGGCAAGACGCACATTTTGTGCCTCCTTGCCAATCGCAAGGGATGCCTGATCGTCGGGCACGATTGCGCGCGCCTGACGCATGTCCGAGTTGAGGATATCGACGCGAACAACTTTCGCCGGCGACAGTGCTGCTGCAATGAAGGTTGCGATGTCGTCGTCGTAATCGACGATATCTATCTTTTCGCCCTGAAGCTCCTGGGTGACCGCACGCACACGTTGGCCACTTGGACCGATGCACGAACCCTTTGCAGCGACCGCCGGATCATTTGACCACACGGCGACCTTCGAACGATGGCCAGCTTCGCGAGCAAGCGCCACAATCTCCACGACGCCGGAGTCAATTTCCGGGACCTCGGAGGCAAAGAGCTGACGAACGAAATCCGGGTGCGAACGAGAAAGACGAATGGAGGCACCCCGCGGAGTCACAGTAATCTCGAGAATAAGGGAGCGAATCAGATCTCCGCGAACGAAGCGTTCAGTTGGTACCTGCTCCTCAGAACGCAATAGACCGCGACTCTCACCGAGTTCGATAAAGAGATCCCGGTTCTCCGGGCTCGAACCCGCACTGCCCTCGACAGTTCCGGCCACGATTTCGCCCTGCTTGCCTTGGAAATCACCAAGGATGCGGGCGGCCTCGGCGTCACGGAGACGCTGTGCAATGATCGAGCGGGCAGTCGACGTAGCGATACGACCAAAATCGTTGGGGGTATCGTCAAATTCGCCGATGACCTCCCCCTCGTCGTCGAGCTCGGGCGCCCAAACAGTCACCACACCGCTGGATCGATCAAGGTCGATGCGTGCACCTCTGATCGAGCCCGGGGCACGGTTATAGGCATGCAACAACGCGACTTCGATGGCTTCAAGAAGAATATTCAGGTCAATTTCGAGCTCGGATTCAATAATCCGAAGCTCATTCATCGATATATCCACGGTGCCTCCTAAAACTCGAGCTTGACTTGGGCCTTGGACACTGAGTCTAGTGGGATCTCACGCGCTTCGCCCTCAACGCTCACGATCACGGTCGTCCCGTGTAGCTCTTGAACGCGGCCCTCAAGCTGAGTGCCGTCGGCAAGATTGAATGCCACCAAGCGGCCCTGAGAGCGCGAGTAGTGGCGGGGCTCTGTCAGGATGCGTTCGGCTCCTGGTGTGGTCACCTCGAGGTTGTAGGTCCCAGGAATCGGATCCGTCTCATCGAGAATCTTCGAGACTGCACGAGTCACAGCGGTCAGTGCCTCGGCATCCACTCCCCCGGGTCCGTCCGCGAGGTCAATGGTCACCACCAAAGCGGAGTGCTTTCCGGCGCGGTTGAGTTTGACCTCTTCGAGGTGGAGGCCCTGTTCTTCGACTGCTGGGCGGAGCAGATCTGCAATCCCATTTTCCTTAGACATGCTGTCAATGTTACCCGCGCATTGTGGCAGGATAAAGTCATGCCGAAACGTCGATCTGGCTCCTCCCTTATGTTTATCGGGGCCATCCTGCTGGGGATTGCGATTTTTGCCGTCGTCATGGTGGTCACGGGTACGCGTCTTGATAGGGACGTGTCACCCGACCAAGCCAGCCCCGAGGAAGTCCAACGGCAAGAGCTCGCCGCTCACACCCAGATGATCGCCGACCAAGGTGGCGACTTCGCTGTTTTCGGCGAGGAATGGACGAATGCCCTAGGTGGCGTATGGGTGCCGTGGCCCGATGGCGCACCCGAGGATTACACTAATCCGCCAACTCCTAACCCTTCTTTTACCGATGCGAACGAGGCTCTTGTGGAGCTCTCGGTGAGTGCGCTGAGTGCGGATTTGGGTCCGGTAACCACGGCAATCGGGATTTCCTCGCTCTCGCTTGGCGCAGCCGAGGCAAGCCAGTGTGGTGATTATGATCTCGCAACCGTGGCCGGCGTGGCGAACACCGGTGTGGCTGTTGAGAATATTGAGACCGCCAGGCAATGGCTTGAGCTTCACGCTGCTGAACTTGAGGTCGGCGCGCGCGATGCTGAGATCGGCCGGATTTCACTGTTGTCCGATTTGCTCGCCGCGCAACTGGTGGCGGGTGCGCCAGACACTCGCCCACCGCTCGTCGCCGAACCCGGCGATGGCACCAACATCGCCGCCGCATACGAGACAGTGATTGATCAGTTGGCCTTCAGTGCGATGCTTGCCGACGAGACCGGTCAGCAAAACATTGCGGCGTTTATATGCCATCTCAACCAGTACGTCGACGCCCCACAGATCAAGGCACTCCCCGGACTCCACCTGGTCGGCTGAGTTTCACCAACGGGTGGACGGCGGTGATGGCTCGATCTTTTAGGAAAGATCGAGCCATCACCGTCAATTGCGTTAACCGAGAAGCTTGCGCATCTCCTTGGCCGCATTCTCAACCGGAACCTCGATGGAGGTGCCAGCGCGGCGTTCGCGTAGTTCAACCACGCCATTTTTCAGGCCGCGGCCAACCACTATCGCAAACGGCAGACCGAGCAGCTCGTAGTCTTTAAACTTCACGCCGGCGGACACCTTCTTGCGGTCGTCGTAGATGACCTCCACTCCGCCTGCGCTCAGCTCCTCACCAATCTTCTCCGCCGTCTCGAAGACTTCATCATCCTTACCGGTGGCAAGAATGTGAACGTGCGCCGGAGCCACATTAACGGGCCACGAGAGCCCGAGGTCGTCATGGTTGAGCTCGGCGAGCGATGCCACGATGCGCGACACGCCAATGCCGTACGAGCCCATCGTCACGACGACGGCCTTGCCGTTGCGATCAAGGACCGTGAGGTCGAGTGCCTCGGCGTATTTGCGCCCGAGCTGGAAGATGTGGCCGATTTCGATGCCGCGCTGGATGCGAAGCGGACCGGAGCCATCCGGCGCTGCGTCACCTTCGCGAACTTCAACGGCCTCAATAAATCCGTCAGCTTCGAAGTCCCGGCCGTACACCACGTTGAACGAGTGCTTCTCATCGGCGTCGCCGCCGGTGATCCACGTCGATCCGCGGCGCACGTGCGGATCGAGCAGGTAGCGCACGGACCCAACCGGATTGCCGTCCCCGTCAATGGTGCGACTCGGCGAGTTCGGACCGATAAACTTCGGGCCGATGTAGCCAGGAACGAGCTCGGGGTGCTTGGCAATGTCTTCGGCGGTTGCCATCTCGACCTCGGCGGGTGCCAAATTAGCCTCGATGCGCTTCAGGTCAGCATCGCGATCACCAGGCATGCCGATCACAATCAACTCGCGTTCGCCATCCGGCTGGGTTGCCACGACGACGACATTCTTCATCGTGTCGGAGGCCTCCCACGGGCGATCTGCGCGTGGGCGCACACTGTTCGCAAAGTCCACGAGCAACGCAATTGTTTTCGACACCGGCGTGTCGAGCGTTTCGAGTGCAGGAACGCCTGAGTAGTCCAGATCATCCTGCGCCGGAGTGGTGACAGCTTCGGTGTTAGCGGCAAATCCACCGTCGGACACAACAAAGGTATCCTCACCGACGTCGATCGGCGAGAGGAACTCTTCCGAGCGCGAGCCGCCCATCGCACCGGAGGTTGCCTGCACAATGACGTAC
>JAAYGH010000224.1 GCA_012727825.1 Trueperella sp. | reverse complement strand
TCCGCAGCAATTCGTAGAGCCCAAACGTCTCGAGTTCCTCGCGCGAGGGAGCGAGGGCGGCGGGAAGCCAGTTGTAGAGGATGGCGACGGGTTCGCCGTCGCGCCGGCGCAGGCGTTCGAGCTCGACGACGGACGCCTCGGCCTCGATACCCAGCTGCTTGGCGATGGCCTCCGTGGCGCGCCGGTGGTTGTACTGCAGGATCTCGGTGGTCGATTCGTGCCCGGATTCCTGAATCTCTTCGTGAAGAGAGGGGAGTTGAATGAGCTGGAGGTGTGGTTGGGGCGCGACGACCGTGCCCACCCCGCGTCGCCGCTGAAGGAGGCCAGCCTCCACGAGGGACTGGAGGGCCTGGCGTGCAGTTGGGCGCGAGACTTCGAGGCGTTTGGCGAGAGAGATTTCGTTTTCGATCCGAGCCCCCGGTCGTAACGTACCTTCGAGGATCGCGCGCTTGATGGGATCAGAGATCTGGGAATGCAGGGGTGCACTAGATGTACGATCTAATTCGATTGCCGGTTGATACTTATCGGTCATGACCCTCCTGTGTGTCCGCTCTCAGTTTATCGCCCCGATCTGAAATCCCATACAAATCTCATATGTTCGGACATATACTTATTCATATCCGATAGAAAGCTCGTACTAGGATCTCCTAGAACATTGTTATATCAACGAACAATGGGGATTCGTTAACGCGCGAGCGAGAGTCTGTGAATTGAGGGCCTCACCAAATGCTTCTTCAAGCTCGCCAGATCAGCAAGAGATACCCGGGCGTTCAAGCTCTCGACGCCGTTGATTTTCACCTTGAAGCCGGCCAAATTCATGCCCTCGTGGGCGAGAACGGCGCGGGAAAATCAACCCTGATGAAAATCCTCAGCGGGATTGTTCGCGCCGACTCCGGTGTAGTTCTTCTCGACGGCACGCAGACTCGTTTTAACGGCCCACTCGAAGCCCAAGAGGCTGGCATTGCGCTCATTCACCAGGAATTGAACCTCATGCCGGACCTCACGGTCGCGCAAAATATTTTCTTTGGTCGGGAACCGAAGAAGGGTCTCTGGATTGACGATACTGCGATGGCCGAGCGCGCCGGGGAGATTTTGACGCGCGTCGGACTCGATATTGATCCCGCAACGCCGCTTGGGGCTTTGACCGTGGCAGGTCGGCAGATGGTGGAGATTGCCAAGGCACTGTCGATGGACGCACGAGTCCTTATTATGGACGAACCCACCGCCGCCCTGTCCTCCCACGAAGTCGAACAGTTATTTGAGATCACGCGCGAGTTTATTGATGAGGGTCAAACGGCCGGTGAGGACCGTGCGGTCGTCTATATTTCGCACCGCCTCGACGAGATTCAAGAGCTGTGCACGCACGTCTCGATACTTCGTGATGGTAAGAACGTCTCCACGCATGTGACCCACGAGCTCACCCGCGACGACATGATCTCGCTCATGGTCGGCCGCGCCATCGATACCTCCCACCGCCCCGAATCCACCCCCGACCAGGAGTATGGCTTCGAAGTCCGACATCTTAACGCTGGCATGGTTCACGACCTCTCATTCGCCGTCAAGAAGGGTGAAATCTTCGGCTTCGCAGGGCTCGTTGGAGCGGGTCGGACAGAAGCCGCGCGGGCGATTGTTGGCGCGGATGATAAGGAGTCGGGCACCGTCGTCGTGGGTGGAAAAGACGTGCGCACAAACACGGTGGAAGAGGCAGTGCGGGCCGGGATCGGCTACCTCTCGGAGGACCGCAAGAACTACG
This sequence comes from Trueperella sp., assembly GCA_012727825.1. GTDB lineage: Bacteria > Actinomycetota > Actinomycetes > Actinomycetales > Actinomycetaceae > Trueperella. The sequence goes on along the minus strand of JAAYGH010000224.1, from coordinate 153 downwards.
GTCTGCTGCTTGGGCAGTCGATCACGCAAAACGTAGCTCTGCCGTCGCTGGCCCGGTGGTCAAACGCGGTGGGCGTTGTCGATGACGCCGAGGCGGGGGCGATCGCTAAATCGTCAGTGACCACGCTCGGGATCGTCACACCCTCGGTTAATC
>JAAYGH010000223.1 GCA_012727825.1 Trueperella sp. | reverse complement strand
TCACTAAGTTCAACATGAGACAAGGTTAAGGCACGTGATCGCTGCGTTCGACCTCGTTCACTGTGGACTCACAGGCCTTTGCGTTCCGACCAGCACGCAAAGGTGGTTAACGCCACCCCTAGCCAATTTTGCATTTGTGCGCTAATCTCGCATAGGCTAGCTTCCGTTCCACCAACGAGTAACTGGCTGGGATGAAGGAGACTTAGGTCTTTGCCCCCATCGTCTAGTGGCCTAGGACGCCGGCCTTTCACGCCGGTAGCACGGGTTCGAATCCCGTTGGGGGTACTGCTTCACCAGAAGCTGGTAGCAATACCAAATCTGGCCCTGTAGCGCAGTTGGTTAGCGCGCCGCCCTGTCACGGCGGAGGTCGCGGGTTCAAGTCCCGTCAGGGTGGCAGAGGAATCACCCGGTTTCCACCGGGTATTTTTCTACCTAGGCTCTGTAGCTCAGTTGGTAGAGCGTTCGACTGAAAATCGAAAGGTCACCGGATCGACGCCGGTCGGAGCCACAATAACCCTCGCGTAGCTTCTACATCGCGAGGGTTATTTTATGCCTGTAATAGGTTCGCCACGAACGGATCAGTAGGTTCAAAAAGGACACGCACAGTTTAAACCCCGATAATATGGGGATATCGTGCTTTTCGTCGCAACGGTGCGACGTACGTTGAAGGAGACATCATGTCAGCTATCCCACATGTGCGTGCTTTGCGCGCAATTTACAGCCTTTTCTCAGTGGAGAACATGGCCGTCATTATTACAGGCGCAGGTCAAGGCATGGGCGCCTCAGCCGCAGAAATCTTTGGCGAGGCGGGCGCCCGCGTCGTCGTCGCCGATTATAATGATAAGACCGGCCCCGATGTGGTCGAGAAAATCAAGCGCGCCGGAGGCGAAGCTTCGTTCTTCCAGGTCGATGTGTCTGATGAAGAACAAGTCGCAGCAATGGTCGATTTCACCGTTGAAAAGTATGGGCGCCTCGACGCCGCCATCAATAACGCGGCTCGCACACCGGACAACCTGCCTCTCGCCGAGATGGACATCGATGTATTCGATGCAGTGCTCAACGTTGATCTGCGAGGCGTGGCTCTGTGCCTGAAGTACGAACTCAAGCAGATGCTCAAGCAGGGCGACGGCGGTTCGATCATCAACACGGCCTCGGTCTCTGGCATCCGCCCCCAGCCCGCCAATCCGGCCTACGTCACTGCCAAGCACGGCGTGATTGGCATGACGAAGCAAGCCGCTCTGGACTACTCTCCGCACGGCATTCGTGTGAACGCCGTGGCACCGGGAGCAATTGACACGCCCATGCTGCGTGCCGCTCTCGATGAGTTCGGTCTTGTTGCGGAGGATTACGCCAAGGAGCTATCGATGCTCGGGCGCTTCGGTCAGGCCGAAGAGATTGCTAAGGCATACCTGTGGCTCGCCTCGGATCTGTCCTCGTTCGTGACCGGCACCACGCTCGAAGTTGATGGTGGCTACTCGAACAAGTAAGTCTGCTCTCGCGCACCGCGTGCCCCCGGGGTCCCCTTTACCCGGGGGCACGCGTTTTTCGCGGCCCCTCTCTGCTCACCGCCACCAATATCTGCTCCGACCGCCCTGCCCGGCCCCGCCACCCACTCACCCGGGACCTACCCGCATCACGAGGCCCCTTAAAGCGGTATTTAAGTGCCCCACCATGCGCTCAGGTGC
>JAAYGH010000023.1 GCA_012727825.1 Trueperella sp. | reverse complement strand
GGTTGATTGGGCCAACAACGCGTGAAAGCTCTCCCCCAACGTGCACGGACTGCCTTTTACCGTGGTCGTTGAGGGGACGGGAGTGGTCGGGAGAGCCATCAGCTGCCTTGGCGTGGCGCATGATCACGAGAGTTTTCATGCCTCCACCCTATCTAAGCAAGCGAGATCAAGTCGATATAGTCTTCAGACCACAAATCTTCGTCACCGTCGGGCAGGAGCACCACTCGATCCGGATTTAGAGCAGTCACCGCCCCTTCGTCGTGGGTCACCAGGACGACCGCGCCCTGGTAGGTGCGCAGTGCATCGAGGATCTTTTCGCGCGAGGCCGGATCGAGGTTATTCGTCGGTTCATCAAGAAGCAGGACGTTGGCAGCCGAGGCGACGATTGTTGCTAGCGCTAGCCGGGTCTTCTCACCACCGGATAGGACAGCCGCGGGTTTATCGGCGTCGTCGCCTGAAAAGAGGAAGGAACCGAGCACATTGCGTACGTCAGTATCGTCAAACTCTTCAGGTGCGGCCCGACGCATATTCTCGTACACGGTACTCGACAGGTCGATAAACTCGTGTTCCTGAGCGTAGTAGCCGATTTTCAGGCCGTGGCCAGGTTTAATATCCCCAGCATCTGGTTTCTCGTTTCCAGAGAGCAGGCGCAGGAGCGTTGTCTTTCCTGCACCGTTTAAGCCGAGAATAACAACGCGCGAACCCCGATCGATCGCAAGATCGACACCTGCAAACACTTCGAGTGAGCCATAAGACTTCGTGAGTCCTTCAGCCATCAGAGGTGTCTTACCGCACGGTGCCGGATCTGGGAATCGCAGATTGGCCACCTTATCCTGTACACGCTCGCCCTCAAGGTCGGCAAGAATTCGATCTGCGCGTTTGTCCATGTTTTGGGCGGCCACGGCCTTCGTCACCTTGTACCGCATCTTGTCGGCTTGTGCGCGTAGAGCTGAGACCTTCTTTTCGGCGTTTTGACGTTCTCGGCGACGACGACGTTCGTCTGACTCGCGCTGCTTAACGTAGTTGTCCCAGCCCATCGAGTAGACGTCCAGCGCTGAACGGTTAGCATCGAGATACCACACGGTATTGACGGTGTCACGCAATAATTCCACCGCGTGCGAGACGATGACGTAGCCGCCGGGATATGTTGTGAGCCAATCGCGCAGCCACACAATCGAATCGTGGTCAAGATGATTCGTGGGCTCATCGAGCAGGAGCGTCTCAGCACCGGAGAAGAGGACGCGGGCTAGTTCGACTCGTCGTCGTTGGCCTCCCGAAAGGGTCTCAAGCGACTGGTCTAACACCCTATCTGGAAGCCCGAGAGCCGCCGTGATTCGCGCTGCCTCTGAATTTGCTGCCCATCCGCCGGCAGCCGTGAATTCGGCGTCGAGACGCCCGTAACGTTCAATCGCCTTCTGTTGCCGAGGCCCCTCAAAGGTTGACATCTCGTGCTCGGCACGCTTGATGCGCTTGAGCATCGTTTCGATTCCTCGGGCGGAAAGGATGCGGTCTTTGGCGATCTGTTGTGCATCGCCCACGCGCGTGTCCTGCGGAAGATATCCGATTGAGCCCCGCCGGTGAATGGCGCCCTGGCGTTCAACCACGTCGGAATTTGCGCTTTCCCCAGCAAGTAAACGCAAAAGGGTTGTTTTTCCCGCGCCGTTACGGCCAACCAAACCGATGCGTTTTCCCTTGTCAACAAACAAGTTGACCTCGCCGAGGAGAACTCGCGGGCCAATGCGCATGTGGAGATCTTGAGCTTGAATCACGCAGACCAGTGTAGTGCCACAGCACACCGAAACCACCTTTGGGTGTACGCATCACACGTGGCACCTGTAAACGATACAATTTCGACACGGCGGCAAAGCCGACTAACAAGTTCGAAGGGGCTCGTCATGACCTTTAATGAAAATGCACGACTCAACACCAGTGGAACCACCCGCGGCGGACGCGGAGCGGCCATTGGTGGAGGTCTTGGTGGTTTCGGAATCATCGGCGCAATTATTTACTTTATGATCACCGGGCAAGTACCGGATCTGGGCACCGCCATTCAAGCCCCGGCGCATGAACAATCTGGCCAAAGCCTCGAAGAACTGTGCCAGACCGGCGCAGACGCCAACGAAAACGTTGAATGCCGGATGGTGGCAGGCAAGAATTCGTTGGACGACTACTGGTCGAGCCAACTGCCGGGAGAAGTGGGCATTCGTTACACTCCCCCGAGTCTGACTCTCTTCAGCGGTTCGGTTCAGACCGCGTGTGGTACGGGCTCGTCACAGATGGGGCCGTTCTACTGCCCTGGCGATCAGGGAATCTACATTGACGTGTCCTTCTTCGAACAACTCGACCGCATGGGTGCAGAAAACGAAGCGCTCGCCCAGCTCTATATCTTGGCCCACGAATACGGTCACCACATCCAGTTGTTGACGGGCGATCTCAGCAAGGTCGACCACGGCTCGTCCGGCGAGACGTCCTCGATGGTCCGCTCTGAGCTTCAGGCTGATTGCCTTGCAGGTGCCTGGGTGCATAATGCCGCCTACACGGCAGATGAGGCCGGCACGACATTCATGGTGCCGCCCACGCAAGCTGAACTCGAAGACGCGCTCATCGCTGCTCAAGCCGTGGGTGACGACAAGATCATGGAAAACGCAGGCATGCAGGCCAATCCCGATAATTTTTCGCACGGTTCTGCGGACAAGCGGATGGAGTGGCTGACCAAGGGAATCAACGGTGGCACCTACGGCACCTGTGACACCTGGTCAATCGACCGGCCCTAACTAACAAAAGAGGGACGTGGCGATCAAGCCACGTCCCTCTGAGAGTTGTACGGATTATTTGACGATGTCGATACTGGTGGTGTCGGCAGCCTGCTCGAGCGAGCCAAGGTTCGTCACATTCGTGAAACCGTTGTTCTCCATGAACGCTTGCGCCTCGCCAGCACGGTTACCTGATCGGCAGTACACGAAGTACTCAGCGTCCGGATCTAAGTTCCCAACTTCCGCTGCGAACTCCCCCGTATTCCACGCCAGGAGCTGAGCGCCCTCAAGGTGCCCGGCGTCCCACTCGTGCTGATCACGGACATCGATAATAACCGCATCCTGCGAAATACCGGCACTACCCGGCACGTCTGGCACGCTGGCGTCATCGTCTGAGCAAGCTGCGAGCCCAAACATGACCGTCAGAGCGACGAGAAGGCCGACAACTCGGTGTCTCATACGTTGAAGCCTAAAGCACGCAGCTGCTCGCGACCGTCGTCGGTGATACGATCCGGACCCCATGGCGGGAGCCAGACCCAGTTGATGCGGAAGTCGTCAACGAGACCGGCCACCGATTGGTGTGCCTGCTCTTCGATAACGTCCGTCAGTGGGCAAGCTGCGGAGGTCAAGGTCATGTCGGCAATCGCCGAGTTGCCCTCGAGTGTAATGCCGTACAAAAGGCCGAGATCAACGATGTTGATGCCCAGCTCCGGATCAATCACGTCTTTGAGGGCCTCAACGAGATCCTCGTCGGTTGGTGGGGTCACAGTTGAATTCTCAGTCACTATGTTCTCCTGTCCTTATTCAATCGCCTGATTGGCTGCGTCGCGCAGGGCCATCCAGCCGAGCAGGGCGCACTTGATACGCATCGGGAATTTCGATACGCCTTGCAATGACGACGCGTCCTCAAGGAGGTCGGCGTCCTCTTCCGAGATTTCGGTGCCACGCGCGTTCATCATGTTGCGGAACGTCTCGTACAAGTGCCCGAAATCCTCCAGCGACGTGTGCTCGACGATCTCGCTCATCATCGAAATCGACGCCTGCGAGATTGAGCAGCCGTGGCCAGTCCACGCGATGTCTGCAATCTTTCCATCACGCACGTTGACCTGATAGGTTACCTGGTCACCACATGTGGGATTAACCTGGAAGGATTCCCCATCCGGGTCGTCAAGTTCACCTTCACCGTAGCGCTCGCGCGCCGCGTCGAGAATGATCTGTTGATACATCTGTTCTAGTTCGTTCATCGTATCTCCTCGTCATCCAGACCAAAGTACGAGCGTACACCTGCCAACGCCTCAAGGAAACGATCTACTTCCTCCACCGTGTTATACGGTGCAAAAGATGCGCGACTCGATGCGTGCACGCCAAAGTGCTGATGAATCGGCTGGGCGCAATGGTGCCCAACCCGGATTGCAATGCCTTGCGAATCAAGAACCTGACCAACGTCATGGGGGTGAACGCCGTCCACGTCGAATGCGACGACGCCGATACGGCTCGCACGTTCAGTTGGTCCAAGGACGCGCACTCCCGGAATCTCGAGGATTCCGTCAAGAGTCCGCTTGGTCAGCTCATCTTCGTAGCGCTCGACCGCATCCATGCCGATCTCCATGAGATACTCGGCTGCGACTCCCATGCCCACGACCTGCGCGACCGGCTGTGTGCCGGCCTCAAAGCGTGCCGGTGGATTGGCATAGGTGGTCTTATCCATCCGCACGATCTCCACCATGGAACCGCCAAAAAGAAATGGTGGCATGGCTTCGAGTAATTCAGCGCGGCCATACAAGGCGCCAATACCTGTAGGACCGAGCATTTTGTGCCCGGAAAATGCCGCAAAATCGACATCAAGGTCGTGCAGGTTCACCGGAATATGCGGAACTGACTGACACGCATCGAGTACGGTCAGGGCATTGACAGCCTTCGCACGTTCCGTAATCTCAGCTACCGGAGTCACTGCGCCCGTCACATTAGACACGTGCGTAAACGCCACGACCTTAGTGTTCTCATCGATAATGCCATCGACGACGTCGATGCGGCCATCGTCGGTGAGATCGAACCAGCGAAGCTCGGCCCCCGTACGGATACAGAGTTCCTGCCACGGAATCAGGTTGGCGTGGTGCTCCGCAATGGTGATGACCACGTTATCGCCTTTGCGAAGGGTCAGCCGCTCCTGGATGGTCTCGATACGTTCCTTCTGTTTGCGTCCGCCGCGCACCACGGATTCGCCGCGACCGCGAGAAATGTCGTCGATAACGT
>JAAYGH010000022.1 GCA_012727825.1 Trueperella sp. | reverse complement strand
TGTCGGGGGAGGTTCGGCGTAAGATCGCGTGGATGCGCGCCACCACCTCTTCAAGTGAGAATGGTTTGGTGACGTAATCATCGGCGCCGACCTCGAGCCCTCGCACGCGGTCTTGCACATCATCCTTTGCTGTCAGGAACAGCACGGGAAGGTCCGGCTCGCGTTCGCGTAGCTCGACGAGCACCTCGAAACCGTCCATGTCGGGCAGCATGATGTCTAGTACGACGAGGTCCGCCTGAAAATCGCGCTCCACGCGGATCGCTTCGGCGCCATCCTGCGCCGTTGCAACGTCGAATCCTGCGAAACGCAGTGAGGCCGACAGGAGCTCACGAATCGTGGGCTCGTCGTCGACGACCAAAATTTTTGCTTCGGGTTTACTGTTTCCTCGCTGTGCGACCATATGTCAATCTTGCACTAAATTTTGCGGTGGCGATAACTCATACACATGTTAACGGCGCGTTTGGCGATCTTGCAGGGTATTTAGAGGAATGCCAACGGATCGAAATCGTTCAGATTAATCGGGTTGATGCGACTGAGCATCTGATTGAACGCCCCGACGTCGTACTCCAAATCAATGATTTTGAGCCCGCGGCTCTCAAGTTCGGCCAATTGTGTCGAGAGGTACTCGCGGAAGCAGATCACGGCTACCCGGTGACCGACGTTCAGCAGGCTCGTGATGTGTGGCAGATAGTCAACATCGTGTGAGGCGATGACGATGTCCGCCCCCGGGCGCGAGTCTTGGATTGCCGTCAGAGTTTTTTGGATACCCGCATCCACAATTTTGACGTGAGGTTCGTCGGAGGTGAGTAAAATTGGCTGCCAGCCGATAGCGAGCAGCGCCTGAACGAATGTCGTGGCGGTACGTTGCTTGGCATTGAGGAAAAACAGGCCAGAACCGATGCGAGCGGGTGTGTCGGTAATATCTTCCGAACCATCCGGCTTTGGTGTGTCCTGCGCCCACGGGTCATATTTAAGGACCCGATCCCAGCGTGGGCGTTCTTCTGGGTTAGGCGCGCGTTTGAGGATGTTCACCCCGAGGGTGGCATCGATATTTTCGCCGTCAATAAGCAGATACATATCCGGATTCTAACTTAACTCGGACATGTGGCCGCCCCGGTAGGAACATTGCTGTGAGTTTGAGGCTCTGAGCATATTCCAACCGGGGCGATCTGCAGTGGCTGTTGCCTAGATCAGCGGGTTCGCAGACCTAGCGCAAAATTTTAGTAATCGGTGAATTCCCGGCCTTCGATGGCCTTGGGCTCTTCACCGGACTGAAGTGCGGCCAGACGTGCCTCAATTTCGGTGGTGTCCGTGGATGCCTCGAGTTCGGCGAACTGATCGTCAAGCGAGGATGCAGAGACTTCAGCGCGACCGACGGCGATCGCCTCTTGGCGGCGCACGCGGTCCTCGAAGCGAGACAGCTCGGAAGTCGGGTCGAGGACGTTGATCGAACCGATTGCGTCCTGAACACGATTCTGCGCTTCGGCGGACTTCTGGCGAGCAACGAGCTGATCACGCTTGTTCTTGAGCTCACCGAGCTTGTTGCGCATCATGTTGAGCCCGTCTTTGAGCTTGTCCACGACTTCTTGCTGTGAGGAAATCATTGGCTCGGCAGAGCGCGCTTCGCCCTCGTGCTGGATCTGACGTTCGAGAGCAACGCGAGCGAGGTTGTCGAACTTTCGTGCACCATCGTCGTTGCCCGAGTCGCGCATTTCCTTCGCCTTGTTGACGGCAGCCTGAGCCTTCTGACCCCACTCGCGCGCCGAGGCGATATCCTCGTTGTAATCAGCCTCGGCTAGGCGTAGGTTGCCGACCGTGACGGCCACGGCGTCCTCAGCTTCAGCAATGGAGTTCGTGTAGTCGCGAACCATCTGATCAAGCATCTTCTGCGGATCTTCCGCGCGATCGATCAGCGAGTTGATATTGGCCTTTGCCAACTGGGAAATACGTCCGAGGATGGACTGCTTTTCTGCCATGAGAGTGGCCTTTCTATTTGATTTACTCTTATTGGTTATTGAAAGTGGACAAAATTAACGACCCCGTTGTCTCGGCCGGCGTCTAGAAGCCGCGGCGCCCTCCGGTTGGCCCGCCCCCGCCGCCGAAGCTTCCGCCTCCTCCGAAGCCCCCGCGTGATCCACCGCGGGATCCACCGCGGGATCCGCCGCCGAAACCTCCGGACATTCCGCCGAGAATAACGCCGCGTGCAAGGCCACCAATGATGGAGCCAGCCATCGCACCAGCAAAGGAGTCGTTTCCGGATGAACGAGAACCACCCGAACGAGGGGGTCCAGAGCGGTAGGACTGGTCGATGTCGTTGAACACGGCTTGCCGGGCGCGATTGGCTGCCTGACGAGCCGATTCGTAGAGGCGGAGCTTTTGCTGGGGATCTGGAAGTGAGTTCGCCGACTGGTAGTCGCTCTCGGCGCGGGAAAGTTGTTCGCGCGCACCCGAGCGCGTTGACGCGCGGTAGCGCGAGATCGCCTGGTCGGCCTCGGCAATCGCATTTGCGGCCAGTGCGCGAGCCCGTTCGGCATCCACTTCAAGCCGCTTGCGGTTCTCGTCAGCTTGCCGGAAGGGCTCGAGTGCCATGTCGATATTTACTTCGGCGTCGTGAAGTTCTTCAGCGATGCGGAACGGATCGGTCTGGCCAGCTTTCGCGCGCTGCACGACGGCCTCGGCCGTGGTGCGAAGTGACGTGACCGAGGCGACGTTGGAAGCCAAGCGGTTCGCATCTGAGATATCCGAGGAGAGTGATTCGATCTGCCTGGCCACGTCCTGTTTCTTCTCTTCGAGAACGCGCGGAGCGTCGAGGACTGTCTCATTGAGGCCCGAGGCCTGATTCAGCGTCCCCTCCGCGAGGCGAATATAGGGCACGGCGCCGTTGCGATCGTTTGCCTCGAGCTCCTCGCGTGCAGCCGTGAGTGACTCTTCGGTCGCCTCGAGGAGATGCGCCACCTGGTCGGGGTAGGTGCGGAGCGTTTCGAGAGCCGATGCAGGGTAGTTCACCTCAAGGTTGGTCAGCGTGCGGCGGCCCAGATCTGATCTGCCAGCAATCTCTTTCATACGAGTTTCGATCTCAGCCACTTTGGAATCTGCATTCGCTGCGAGGTTTCGCAACTCAGAAAATTGCTTCGTGTGTTCATCGAGGGCTGCCTGAGCGGTGGTGACGAGTTCACTAATCTTGCTCGCCATGGAGACCTTCTGTTCGGGCGTCTCCGGGTTCGTGTCATGAAGCTGCCCGTGAATCTGGAATGCTTGGTGCGTGGCTTCACGCGCCGTGACGAGGGTCTTTTGGAAGTCCTGGGTAGCTTCGAGACCAAACTCGGCCCGTGCGAACTCAAGTTCTGCGGATGCTGATCGAACGTCGTCGTCGGTCTGGAGGAGTGTGCTGGATGCTTCTTGGACCTGCGCGTCTGCGCTCGATTCGAGCTCGGCTGCGCTCCGGCGCTTGCGCAGGGTCGTGACACCGGCGGCCCCACCTGCAATCACGAGCGCGCCACCGCCGACGGCCACCCACGGGAACGGCTCGGGACCGCCCACAACCGGATTGCCGCCGTCGGTCACGGCCTCGACGTTCTGGACGAAGGCGAGAAGGCCCTCGTCCCAGTTATCGGCGCTGAACATATCGATAACCTCGTCAGTGAGCGCCTTGTCGATTGTGGTGTAAGAAACGCCTGGCGCCGTGCCGGGAGAGTGCCAGCCGACCTCGGAGTTATCTATCGAGACCACAAACACGCCGTCGTGCATCTCGAGCCCGGATCTCGAATGAGTGTCCAGCGCCCATTGCTCGGCGCCCAGTCCGTCGGTGTTGTCGACTGTCACGATCCACAGATCGTTGCCCGCAATCTCTTCGAGAGCCGCCTCAATCTCCGCGTCATTACTCGCGATGTCGGCGCTATCAGTAAAGTTTGATTCGAGATCCATGGGCGGTGCGGCGAATGCGACGGATGGCATGAGCAGCGCGCCGAGCGCGCATAGGCCACCGGCGACAGCGTGGATTTTCTTCAATCGAACCTCCTGACAACGGGCATGCGTGTGGCATGCCCCACCAACGTACCAAGATTGAAAGTTCGGCATCTGGTTTCTGCGCCGTCGGCGAAGTGGAGCAGTCCTCGTCGGCGCGGTGTGAGAAAAGAGAGCGAAGGAGCCACTCGCGCTAGAAAGTGCCATAATAGGGGGAGTATTTAAATAGCTACGAAAGAGAGCGTCTGGTGCCCACTGGAAAGGTAAAGTTCTTCGACGAGAAGAAGGGCTTTGGATTTATTTCCGGCGACGACGGTCAGGAAGTCTACCTTCCGGCCAGTTCCGTCCCGATCGGCGTACGCCTGCGCCCGGGTACTCGCATAGAGTATGGAGTCGCTGAAACCCGACGTGGCCAAGCCGCGTTGCAGGTGACTGTGGTTGAAAAGCAGAAGTCGTTGGCCGCTGCCAACCGCCGCCCGGCCGAAAACATGGTTCCGATTATTGAGGATCTGATCAAGATCCTCGACTCGGCATCCAACTCATTACGCCGCGGACGTTACCCCGATGGTGGTCCGCGTATTGCCCAAGCCCTGCGTGCTCTCGCTGAGGATTTTGATGTCTAATCGAATTAACCCGACCCTGAATATCACCAAAGAAAAGACTCTCGCCAAGGCCGTTGGTGTGGCACGCGAGGCTCTTGAAGACGTCGCGCACAAGTCGAGCATCGGTGATCACGCTGGTGTGGTGCAGGAAGGCGAGCGGGCTGTGACCCACGCCTTTCTCTGCCTGCTACCCGGCTACAAGGGTTGGTTCTGGACGGTCACGCTTTCCCGCGTGCCGCACGGCCGAACACCGAAGGTGGACGAGGTCGCGCTCTTGCCGGGTCCGGACGCACTGCTCGCCCCCGACTGGGTGCCGTGGGCTGATCGCGTTCGACCGGGAGACGTAAGCGGCACCGACCGTCTGCCCTACAAACCCGACGACGCCAGCCTCCAGCCCGGTGACGATCCAGACCTAGACCAGGGCTTTGAGGCCACTGGTTTGGACGCCGATTTTATTGCGGAGTACGAGATGGGTCTCGGACGCGCTCGCGTGCTGTCTGACCAAGGCCGCACAGCCGCATTTGAGCGTTGGTACAAGGGTGAAGGTGGTCCGAACAATCAAGCGACTCGCACGGCGAAAGCCAACTGCTCCTCATGTGGATACCTGATGCTCATGGGCGGATCGGCACGCCAGCTCTTTGGCTTGTGCGCCAACGAGTGGTCAGCCTTTGACGGTCAGGTGGTGTCACTCGACCACGGGTGCGGGGCCCATTCAGAAACCGATGTTCAGGTACAGGCGAAGATTTGGGATCAGAGCGATCCGGTGCTCGATGACACGCGCATGGACATCACCGAGGACTGACTCGATTCATGCACGTCATTCAAGGGCGCGTACGTGATTACGACTGGGGAGCTCTGGATCTCATTCCAGAATTCTTCGGCCAGCCCGCCGCAAACTTTCCGGTGGCCGAGCTCTGGCTTGGCGCCCACCCAGGCGCCCCCGCACGTTGCGACGTCGCGCCGCGTTCGCTTGCGATAAGCGTGGACGACCTTGCCGACGGCGAACCGGGAGCGCGCTCGCGTGCAACGATCGGTGCGGACCTGCGCGACTATATCGCCGCAGATGCATTAGGGACTCTGGGCGCCGACGTCGCCAGCCACCATGGCGGAGAGCTTCCGTACCTCATGAAACTCATTGCGCCCGGTCAGCCGATTTCGATGCAAGTGCATCCCTCGATCGATCAGGCGCGGATAGGTTACCAGCGCGAAAATGAGCTGGGGATCCCTGTTGATGCGCCGAATCGCTCGTATAAGGACGCGAACCACAAACCCGAGCTCGTGTATGCGATCACGCGCTTTGAAGCGCTTGTGGGCTTTCGATCGCCGCGGCGTATCCTGGGCGTCCTCGACGGGCTCGATACTGAACTGACCGCCCATCTTGCCGAGTGCATCCGGAACCAGCCGAACGCGCAGGGGGTTCGGGAAGCGTTTGCGACGTTACTATCCGCACAGTCACGCCCCGATGAGGATGCGGTTGCTGAGGTAGTGGAGGCGTGTGCTGCGCGCCCCGCAGACGATTCGCCCTCCCCGCGCGCTGACCTCATGGTTGGCATGCTGGCCTCGCACTACGCGGGCGACCCTGGCGTCGTTGCCTCACTCTTGCTGAACCCAGTGACGTTGCAGCCTGGCGAGGCCATGTTCACCCCCGCCGGAACCGTGCACGCCTACACCTCCGGACTCGGACTCGAGATCATGGCGAATTCGGACAACGTGTTGCGCGCCGGGCTGACGAGCAAGTATGTGGATGTGGAAGAACTTCTCGACGTCGTGGAAACTGTGGCAGCACCACCAATCCGTATCGCCCCGGAGCGAATCTCACCGATCCAGTCCACGTTCTACGCCCCGGTTGACGATTTCGAGCTCTCAATCATCCAGCTTCGTCAGGCGAATCGCGCTTTCAAGTTGCGCGGCGGCGGTCCGCGAATCATTGCCAGCCTCGAGGGTGCCACCGAGATCTGGACCGAATCTGGTCAACACCACATCATTAACACAGGCCAAGCTGTGTTCGTGCGTGCCGACGACGGGCGGGCCCACGTGAGAGGCGTCGGACGCTTCGTCCAAGCCGACGTGCCGTAGGCAAAGAAGTTTGCGTCTCAGCATCCAGGCAAATGTGACCTGAATGGCGTCCAATTGGCGAGATTTCATTTGCTACACCGTGTTCACGGTGTGAAACTCAATTGGTGACTATCTCAAATGGTACTGCGACCACGCAGCAGACGAATCAGCCCACCCCTGAACCCACGCCCACTTGGCTTGACCGCACATTTAAATTGACCGAACGGGGCACTAACGTTGCCCAAGAGTTCCGTGGCGGCCTCGTCACGTTCTTCTCGATGGTCTACATCCTTGTTCTTAATCCATTGATCCTTTCGGGTCCCGATAGCACAGGCGCTTTCCTCGGCGGTGGCTCAGAACCCAATATTGCGGCGATCTCGGCCGGCACCGCACTCATAGCCGGCATCATGACGATTCTCATGGGTGCCGTGGCCAATTTCCCACTGGCGCTCGCGGCCGGACTCGGGCTCAACTCGATTATTGCCTACACAGTCGTTCAACTTCCGGGTATGACCTGGGCGGACGGCATGGGGATCATCGTCATCGAAGGTATCGTCATCCTCCTGCTCGTCCTGACCGGCCTGCGCGAGGCGATCTTCCGTGCCGTGCCGAAGGTTCTCCGCACTGCGATCTCGGTGGGTATCGGCCTCTTCATCGCACTCGTCGGCCTTGTCAACGCAGGCATCGTCTCCACAGGTGAAGGTACGCCCCTTGTGTTCGGCGTGAACGGATCGATTTCCACGTGGCCGCTCGTCGTCTTCATCATCGGTTTGTTCCTCACGATCGCCCTCATGGCGAGAGGCGTGAAGGGTGCGATCCTCTGGTCGATCATGGTCTCCACGGTTATTGCTTTCATCATTGAAGCAGTGGGCAAGGTCGGCGGTTGGGGTCTGACAGAGCCGAAGCTTTCCGGTTCGGTCATCAACGTTCCTGATTTCTCCACGCTTGGCGAATTTTCTATCACGGGCCCGTTCCAAAAGCTCGGTGTCCTCGCCGTTGTCGTTCTGGCCTTCTCGGTCATGCTCGCTGACTTCTTCGACACCATGGGAACCATGGTCGCCGTTGCATCTGAGGGCGACCTCCTCGATGAGGAGGGCAATCCTCCGCGCACGCAAGCGATCCTTTTGGTTGACTCTCTGGGTGCCATCGCGGGAGGCATGGGCGGCGTCTCCTCGAACACGTCCTTCGTTGAGTCTGCCACCGGTGTAGGTGAAGGCGCACGTACTGGTCTGTCGGCTATTTTCACCGGTATTCTTTTCTTGCTCTCAACCTTCCTCGCGCCGCTGTTTGCGCTGGTGCCTTCGCAGGCGGCCGCACCCGCGCTCGTCGTCGTTGGTTTCATGATGATGCAGCAGGTTGTGGATATCGACTGGCAAGACCTTGCCGTCGCGATTCCCGCGTTTATCACGATCATCTTCATGCCCTTCGGATACTCGATCACCGTTGGCATCGGCGTGGGCTTCATCGTCTACGTCTTCATGCAGGCTGTTGTTGGCCGAGCATCAAAGGTCCACCCACTCATGTGGCTGACGGCCGTCCTGTTCGTCCTCTATTTCCTCATGGATCCCATTACAAACGCACTGGGAATCAACTAAGGTACCCAGCTCGAAGGGCGGTGGCGGTCTAAGACCGCCACCGCCCTTCTCTGTCCTATATATAGGAGCTACCGCAATGCGCCGCGGGCCATTGCAATCACCGGTGCGCGGCGACTGCCTCATCAATTGCGGACAGGAGCCTGTGCACATCCTCGATGTCGATTGCGGGGAACGTTGAAATCCGAACTTGGTTGCGGCCAAGGGAACGGTAGGGTTCGATATCCACGATCGAATGCGCGCGCAGCATATGGGCGATTGCCGCAGCGTCGACGTCGTCAGCAAAATCAATCGTGCACACGACTGGCGAGCGATATTCGGGCGCAATGAACGGGCTGGCGAAATCTCGCGCCGTCGCCCACTCGTAAATCGCGGATGAGCTCGCGTGCGTGCGGGCCTCCATTGCCGCAAGCCCGCCTTCGGCCAGCATCCATGAGATCTGGTTCTCGAGCATGAGAAGCGTGGCGATGGCCGGGGTGTTGAGTGTTTGGGCCTTGCGGGAGTTCGCGACGGCGAGCTGAAGGTTGAGGAAGTCGGGCGTCCATCGTTCGGAGCTGAGCCGCTCGATGCGGTCAAGAGCGGCCGGGGATGCGAATGCGAGCCAGAGCCCGCCATCGGCGCCAAAGCATTTTTGCGGTGAAAAATAGTAAAAGTCGGCGGCTGAGACATCGGCGTCGATACCCCCAGCGATCGAGGTGCCGTCAACGACCGTGAGTGCTCCGCCGTCGCCGAAACGCTTCAGGGTGGTGGTGGCGCCAGTGGACGTTTCGTTGTGTGCATATATATAGGTATCGATTCCGGGCGTGGTGTGGCACTCGACCATCTGCCCAGGCTCAACGCGGCGCACATCCGGCGCGGCCAGCCACGGAGCGCGTTCAATGGCGCGCGCGGCTTTTCCTGAAAATTCTCCAATGACGGCAGTTTGGGCACGGTCGTCCACGAGGTTGAAGGTAATTGCGTCCCAGAGTGCGCTTGCGCCTCCATTACCCACAATCACCTCGTAGCCATCGGGTAGGTAGAACAGCTCGGTCAGTCCCGACTGGATAGCTCCGACGATGTTTCGCACCCCCGGCTGCCGATGAGACGTTCCCATGGGCGGGCTCTGAATTGCGGCAAGCTGCTCCTTGCGCACCTTTGACGGGCCAGAGCCGAAGCGGCCGTCGCGCGGCAAAGATTCGGGGGACAGTGATAGGGCATGGTTGTTCGTCATGGCTCTATCGTCTCAAAGGCGCGCTCATCGGGGTGTTCGTTTCCAACCTATGGTTCATGGCAACTCCTATATCATTGACCGTAGATAGTGGAGGAGCCCAGCAATGAGCCAACTAATTGACACCACCGAGATGTACCTCAAGACGATCTATGAGCTGTACGAGGAGGGCGTGCCCGCGTTGCGGGCACGAATCGTCGAACGCCTCGGCCAATCTGGGCCCACGGTCTCCGAGACGGTCAGTCGCATGGAACGCGACGGCCTGGTGTCAATGGCGCCGAACCGAGAAATCATTTTGACTGATGCGGGGCGCGAGGATGCCATCAAAGTCATGCGCCGCCATCGGCTAGCTGAGCGATTGTTACACGACGTGATCAAACTCGATTGGTGGCAGATCCATCGCGAGGCGTGCCGGTGGGAGCACGTCGTGTCCGAGGAGGTTGCGAACCGCATCGAAGCGCTTCTTTTGCACCCGCGCACAGACCCTTTCGGAAATCCGATCCCCTCGCTAAATACGACCCAGATTCCTGACGTGAGCGAGGAGGGGCTCGTGTCCATCATGGATATCGATTTCGCCGGCGATGGGACCACCTACGAGATCGTGCGTATCGCTGAAGTGACGCAGCTCCACGAGGACGTTTTATCCATGCTCGACTATGAAGAGTTACGTCCCGGAGCTAAAATAACGGTGGATGTTATCGAATCCGCCAGTGCGATCATCTCTCAGGGCCTTGATTCTACGCGCCTTTCAGCCGATGTAGCCAAGGGAATCTTCGTTAAATAATTGCAGTGACGCATGCCATCGTTATCAAATCGTGACAAAACGTTACTCTCCCGTTATGCTGGTACTCGTGCCTAAGAAATCGCATTGATTTACTTTGGCGAGAATCGTTAATTCAGTAGCATTATGGAGAAATTTTATGGCGGGACGTCACGAAATGGTTAAGACTCGTGCAACCTTCTCGAAGTCAACCATGACGACAGCAGCCACCGCATCCGCAGCAGGAATGCTGATGGGTATCGGTGCGCCAATCGCATTTGCTTCACCGAACGATGAGAGCGTTGAACCCCAGAAGGCTGCAGCAGTAGCCCTTGAGACCCCGGCAGTTGAAGCCAACGAGGTTGCCTCGATCGAGCTCGCTTCGGTGTCGGGCGGCGAGTGGGAGATGGAGCAGGTCGTTATCGACGCCGAAGCTCCAGTTGTGGAAGAGGTTGCTCAGGAGGAAGCTCCAGCTCAAGCTGAAGCAGCCACCGCACAGGCAGCCGCTCCTGAACAGCAGGCACAGGCTCAGCAGGCCGCAGCTCCGGCACAGGCAGCTCCGGCACGGGCCGCAGCTCCGGCTCAGCAGGCAGCACCTGCACCTGCAGTTAATTCGGGCTCGTCGAGCTCGGTCGTTGGAACGGCACTTGCTTACGCGGGCGCTCCTTACCGTTGGGGTGGCACCACTCCGGCAGGCTGGGATTGCATCGGCTTCGTTCGCTATGTTTACGCCCAGCATGGCGTGCACATCGGTGGCTACACCACCTCAGTCCTGTCGGTTGGCCGTCAGGTTCCTTACTCGCAGGTTCAGCCCGGCGACATCCTCTACTGGCCAGGCCACGTCGGCATTTCCGTCGGTGGCGGGCAGCACATTGGTGCGTGGAACGCCTCGATGGGCACCCGCGTGGGTCCAGATTCCTACGTTGGCACCCCGACCGTGATCCGCGTCTTCGGCTAAGCCTCAGAACAACTCAGATCTTAAGAAAAGGGACCCGCATGGGTCCCTTTTCCGTTGCTATGAGGGGACGGAAATCGGTATTTCCGATTTCCCCGTTTATTGCCATCATTCGAGTGTGCGGATCAGTGGCCAATTTGCCGAATGGCCAGCAAAGGATCTTCCTCAGTGAAAGAATGGGTACGTATTGAGGAGGACGCAATGGCGCATGAAAATATTGTTGTCGTAGGAATCGATGGTTCGGAAGCCGGGAGCGCAGCTCTCGAGTGGGCGCACGCTCAAGCGCGAGCGCGTGAAGCTCGCCTCCATATCGTCTGTGGATACGAACTTCCGTCCCAATACATGACGCCCGAGTTCCAGGTGGACCAAGGTAACGTCAATCACCTGTTTGACTCGGCGAAACGAATTGTGGATAAGGCAGTCGAGGCGGTGGAGGGGCAAGGAGTAGAAGTCACGTCCTCTCTCGAATTCGGTGATCCGACTGAGGTGCTCGTGGAGATCTCGAAGCGCGTGGCGCTCGTCGTGGTTGGTGGCCCGACCCGAAACACCAGCCGTCTCGCGGATCGCCTGCTGAAAACCGTGTCGTCGGCCGTGCCTGCGAACGCCTACTGTCCGACCGTCGTCGTTCCAACCGACAGCCCTGATCTTCACATTCCGATCGAGCGAGTGGTGTGTGGTGTGGACGGTTCGCAACACTCGAAGATGGCGCTGCAACGAGCGGTGTGGGAGGCGGATCGGTGGAATGCGAAGCTGAAAATTATCACGGCCGTCAATCCAGCGGCCGCTGGCTGGGTTCCTGCGCACGCGTTTCGTGAGGAACATCTTGAGGAAATGGAAGATGAGATCGCGAAGGCCCTCGCCGAAGTGGATGAGGGGCGTCAAATTGACACCGAGATCGTGGCCATGGAGGGAAGCCCCGCGCACCTCCTCGCCCAAGAATCGGAGAACGCAGACCTCATCGTGCTCGGCACTCGGGGCCGAGGTGGATTCACTGGTCTGTTACTCGGATCGACTTCGCAGACGCTACTTGGATACTCAGCCTGTCCGACGATGGTGGTGCCACGTCGCGTACGACTTGGCGACGACGTCGGCCCAGGGCCGGTCCAGTACGTGGATCCGGATGAGCCGGGTATCAAGCTGGGGGACTAGAATCTCGCTGAGTCCCCTAGGCTCTCGGCAATTTTCTTGGGTGGTCTAGATCCGGTAGGCTTTGCAGGCTAGTAACTAGCATGCCCTCGTAGCTCAGTGGATAGAGCACGGCTCTCCTAAAGCCGGTGTCGTAGGTTCGATTCCTATCGAGGGCGCTTTGTGTTCTAGCGGACTTACCTCTATGGGCTCTTCGTCATCGATGCGAAAGGAACTCCCCGTGACCCAATCCCGCATTTTGCTGTACTACAAGTTCACGCCGATCGCTGACCCCCAGGCTGTTCGCCTGTGGCAGTGGAACCTGTGCGAACGGCTAGGCCTGCGCGGCCGTATCCTCATTTCGGAGCACGGCATCAACGGCACTGTCGGTGGCAATCTCACGGCAGTGAAGGCGTACCAAAAGGCAACAAAAGAGTACGAGCCCTTCCGGGATATTGAGTGGAAGATATCCGAGGGCACGGGTGTGGACGACGGCGGCTCGTCGCTCGACTTCCCACGCCTGTCGGTCAAGGTCCGCAAGGAGATCGTGGCATTTGGTGCCGCCGATGAGCTGAAAGTTGACACCAACGGCGTGATCGACGGCGGCCTCCACGTCAAACCTGAAGACATCGAACAGGTAATCGCCGAGAACCCGGACCTCGTGTTTTTCGACGGCCGCAACGCGATCGAAGCCGAGGTGGGACGCTTCGAGGGCGCGATAGTCCCGCCCACAAACACCACCCATGATTTCATCCAACTCCTCGATTCCGGCGAGTACGACCACCTCAAAAACACGCCAATCCTCACCTACTGCACTGGCGGAATCCGCTGTGAGGTGCTGACCTCTGTGATGAAAAATCGCGGTTTTGCCAACGTCATGCAGATCGACGGTGGCATCGTGCGCTACGCCGAAAAATTCGGTAATACGGGCCGATGGAAGGGCGCGCTCACGGTGTTCGACGGTCGAGAGGTGGTGGACTTCGGTGACGATCCGGTGGTCATCGGCCGCTGCCACAAGTGCGACGAACCAACCTCCCTGTTGCACAACTGCGACGAAGCTAGCTGCCGCGCTCGTCTCGTGACGTGCGAAAACTGTGGCGACGGCGTGCTGTGTGATGACCACATAACCTCCGGAATGTCGGCCTAAACCCCGGTCGTCAATTTCGCGTAACGCGTGCTTTTCGGCGCGCTTGTACCGACCGTGACTCCGTTCTCGGTACGGTGGACACGTGAGCCCTTTCTTTAGACGCAGGAAAAAGTCCCAGCAGCCGTTATCGGCGGACTCCCCGGATCAGACGTCCGCGGAGTCCGCGCAGAGCGCCGAAACTCCGGGGGATTCACCCGAATCAGCGCCATCTCCCGAGTCCCCTGCCCAGAGCGTTCCCGCCCCCGCGCATTCGCGTTCTCGCGAGGAACTTCTCGAGGCGGCGTACACGAGCTGGCATGAAGAGCTTGCTACCCGCGCCCAGCAGGCCGGCGAAGCACCCAGCGATGAGACCAACGGAATCATCGATCTCACTCATCCACACCCAACGGGATCTGCCCTGTTTTCTTCCGGCTCACCGGTGCGTATCACCTCCCTCGTTCGTGAGCGTTTTGCACAGCAGCGCGCGATCAACAACCTTCAGCGTCTCAAGGTCACGACCCACCACCTTTCTGAGCTGTACGGACACGCACCGATTTCGCTGGCGGTAGGCCGGTTGACGTGGACAGAACTGCCGCCAGTGACCTCCAAAGATGAGTCCCCGATCAACATCGACGCGCCTGAGATGACGGGCGAGTTTCCGATGGTTGCATCCGACCACAAAACGCAGCCCGAACACGGCGCCGAGACGGACCTTGGTGCCTCCGTCGACGCGGACGAAGCCGCTCATGGTGAGGCCGACGCTCCCGCTACGCGAGAAACCCCACGCGAGGCGATCGAAGTCAATGAATATGCGCTCTTCCGTGCCGTCACGTTGAAGTTTGATGATGATGGAGACGCGGTTGTTCGCCAACTCAAGCGCACCAAAATCAATCCTGCATTCCTGCGCGCACTGCGTGAAAACGGCGCCACACCCGAGAACTTGACACAGCTCCGTGAGGCCACTCAGCGTACGACCGACCTCGACGATCTGTTCGAGGTCGTCGTGGCGTTTGGCCGTACCTACCTACCAGGATTTTCCTCCGAATTCGTCGCTCATTTAGGCTGCTTCGAACGCCCAGCGCGCACCATGCTTTCGGATCTCGAGGCAATGGAGCCCTACATTCGCACCTCGGGCATCATGATGGCGCTTGCGGGTGACGAAGAAACTCGCAAGCTCTCGGCCGCGCCACTGCCACCGGGTGGCGAAGAAGATCGCACCCCGGAAGTAGAGCGTGGTGCCGGTGACCTGGACGTTGCCGAGCTCAACGCCGTCGAGGCTGTGGCTTCTGGTCGATCGATCGTGGTTGACTGCCCGCCTGGATCTCAACGCATAGAAACAATGGCGTCGATCTGTGCGGACGCCGCGGCGTCGAATCGCTCAGTTCTTGTGGTGCCAGCGCGACTCTCGTCAGGCCGCCAGCTCATCGACGAGCTCGAAAAACTCGGGCTTGGCGATCTCGTGCTGGACTTTTCTGAAGTTGACAAGGTCCCGCAACGCATCCGCACAGGGTTGCGCCTGCGACATCCGGAGCTCCCGACCGACGAGACCTTAAAGATTCGCTCCAAGCTTGTGGCCACCCGCCGCACGCTCGAGTCGTTCGTCGATGACTTGCATCATGAGGATCCCGAATGGGGCACCTCCGTGCACGAACTCCTCGAAAAACTTGCCGGTCTGATGGCCGAGCAGAATCCGCCACAAACCCGTGTGCGCCTGGGCGAGAAGGCCGTGAGCGCAATGAAGGACGGCGGGTTTGAGGCCATTAACGCCGACTTCGATCGCGCCGCCGAACTGGGTGCCTTCGATCCGGATATTTCCCGCTCGGCGTGGGCTGGATCCACCATTTCTGATGCGTCCGCGGGTACCGAAGCTCTCGACGAAGTACGTCGTCTCAATGACATCACCGTCCCGGCTGCGATCAGTCAGTCCTCTCGCTCTGCGGGAGAAACCTCAATGAAACAGCCGACCACGCTTGCCCAGTGGTTCGAACACATTGATGTCCTCGATGGCATCGCTGACTCCCTCGACACGTTTGTTCCGCGCGTTTTCGAGACGTCGCCAATGAACATGGCGATCGCGTCCGCTCCCAAGGAATGGCGTGACTCGCACGGGCATGCGATGAAGATGTCCGATCGTCGGCGTTTCAGGAAGCAGGCGCTTGATCTCGTACGCCCGGGTGAATCCACGGCGAACCTCCACGAAGAGCTACTCAAGGTGCAAGAGCGCCGCGAAATTTGGCGCCAATATTCGCCTGATGGCGGCTGGCCGATCCTCCCAGACGGCATGGCGCAGATTCGAGCGACCCGCACGGAGGTTCAGCGCGATCTTGAATCCCTCATCGGCCACCTCGACGGTGAACCTTTCTTCGACATGGACTTCGAGGAGTTGCAAGAACGCCTCGCGGCGCTGGTCAACGATTCGCACCACATGTCCACGTTGCCTGAACGTAACGCGAAACTCCGCTCCTTGCGCGAGAACGGTTTTGGCACGTTCCTCGAGGACGTCGTGGAACGCGGCGTCCCAGCCGACGATATTCCTGCCGAGCTCAACCTCGCATACACCTCGGCCGTGTTCGAGCACATGATCAGTAAGTCGCCCACCTTGGCCAGTCTTGGCCCACGTGACCTTACGGAGTTGCTCAACGACTTGCGCAGACTCGATCGCGAGCACACACAGACCCTGGGCGGGCCGGTGCTCCGTGCCGTCGTCAATAACTCCCGCGCTATAATGCAGGAACGTCGCCATGACACGCTCAAGCTTGACCAGAATCTTGCCGAGGACGGTACCGGCGGTTTGCGTGACGCGATCGCTACCTATTCGCGCCTCGTCCAGGCGTCGCGTCCCGTGTGGGTCGTCCCACCGAGTGTCCTGGCAGAGTTCATCCCCCCGATGCCATGGGCGGATCTCGTGCTGGTCGAAGCCGTCGATTCAGTGGCCACCCTCATCTCGCCGATGATGCGTGGCCGTCAGGCAGTCGTGGTTGGTGATCTGAAGCGCCCGAGTGGCGAGGCAATGCGCCTGTTCGAGGACGTCTTGCCCGTTGCCGAACTGCCGACGTTCCAAGCTGAACACGACGCCCTGGCGACGTTTGCACTCAAGGAAATTGGATACGATCTGCATGCCATCCCAAGCGTCCACGCCTCGCGCGAATCACGCCTGATCTATGTGGACGGCCGGGGAGTGCCAGGAACATCTGGCGACGGCGCCGTGGAATCCACGCAGGTAGAGATCAATGCCGCCGTGGACGCCGTGATCGAGCACGCGACGAGCCGGCCCGAGGATACCCTTGCAGTCGTCACGCTGTCCGTCACCCACGCGCACCGCATTCGCGAAGCAATCCTTAACGCAAACTCGAGCGATATCGAGAATCTGAAACGCTTCGTCATTACTGACATCACACGGGCATCAGGCTTGAAACGCGACCACGTGATCCTGTCTGTTGGCTACGGCAAGACCGTCCACGGCCGGGTTCTCCACTCGTTCGGAGCGCTGGCGACTCCCGAGGGTCTCGCCGGACTTATTGACGCGATCGCTGCAGCAGGCTCGGACCTGACGATTGTTTCGGCACTTGGCCCCGGCGATATCGACGCGCGCCGCGTGTCCACGCCCGGCCCGCGTCTGCTCGCACGCCTCATTGAGGAAGCGGGCGGGTCCGAGGTCCCGCATGTCATTGGCGACGACGTCGTTGCGCCGCTTCTTGCCGACGTCGCCAATCGCCTCCACGACCGTGGGTGGTCCGCACGTGCTTCGTATGGATACGATGATTCGCCCCGCATTCCGTTGGTCGTTGGTCGGGGTGACGAATACGTGATCGCCGTGATGATTGATGACGACGCGTATGTCAGTGAGAGATCGCTGCGCCGCAGGGATCGCTTCTGGGTCAACGCGCTTGAGTCACGCGGATGGTCCGTGTTCCAGACCTTCTCGAGTTCCCTATTCATTGATCCGGATGGTCAAGTGGCTGGAATCGAGGAGCTTCTCAAGGAGCGTTTCCCGGATCACCCTGACCCTGTCCGAGTGCCCACCCTGACCGAGGACGGCGCAGAACTGGCCGAGGGCTGGGAGACCACCGAGATCGACAAGCAGAATCCGGGCCTTGATAATCCAGATGGCGATCTGCGCCCTCGCGGCGTTCGACCGGATGTGACGCCCGGCTTGAGCCTTGCGGCGTATAGCGACGACCAGCTCGATGACATGATTGAGTGGGTCGCCTCGGACGGCAAGATCCGCGGTGAGGATGAGCTTGTGCGCGAGCTGCGGGCAGAGCTCGGAATTGAACGTCGCGGTGAACAGGTGGACGTCATCCTACGTAACGTGACGCGCCGTTCGGGTTTGATAGGCGTTGCCGCAAAATTTGATGAGGACGCTCCCGAACATGAGCTTGTAGACGAGCTTGAGCCTGAAGCCGAGCTTGAGCCCGAAGCCGAGCTTGAGCCTGAAGGCGATCACGTCGCTCACGTTGACGAACTGCCCAACGAGGCGGTCGACAGCGATGACGCTCTTGTAGACGAGCTTGATCCCGCAGGTGACGAGGTAGATGCCGCTGACGTCGACCTCGGCAACGAGGTTTCCCACAAGGAATCCGACGCTGCCACCGAGGTGGATTACGAGATCACCCAGGAAAGCGATGACGGCCTCGAACTCGGCGATGAGGATCCGTTCCTCGAGGATGACATTGACCGCTAAGGATTCGTCCAAGGCAGATGCTGAGAGCGATCGTTCGGGCGCCTACTCCGAGAAAGACGACGCCCATTCGGCTACGAACGGGTCGACCATCGACGACGCGGTGCGCTCAGTCGGTAAGCCCGTGCGCAGGAAGGGATCACGGCGCGTTGTGATGCTCTCTGAAGTAGACGCCGAGCGAATCAAGAGCGGCGAGTTCGAATCGGCGGAGGAGGTCCTTCAGGCTTCCGATCACAAGCGGAGGCTCGACCCGAAAG
>JAAYGH010000222.1 GCA_012727825.1 Trueperella sp. | reverse complement strand
CTGCACTTCTACAAGAGTTACCGTAGCGGTATCGCTCACGTGGGCATTGTTGATTGCGACTTCGAGGTCACCTCGTTGACCAAGATCACCGACGTCAACGGCGATAAACGTGCCGACTTCATTGGACGCCACGCAGATGGATCGATGAACTTCTACTACTCGACTGGTGATGGCTTCCTCCGCTTTGGCGGCAAGGTCGGCCATGGCTGGAACGGTATGGATAACATCATCTACGCAGGCAAGCTCGGAGCGGGCAACGACGAATACGTCGTGGCACGCCAGGTCGCAACCGGTGACCTGTACCGCTACAAGCTCACGTCCAGTGGTCTATCCGGTACCACCAAGATCGGTCACGGCTGGAATGGCATGAGCCACATCCTGTCAGTCGGCAATATCGTTGGTAGCGGCTACACCGACATCATCGGTATCACTAAAGACGGCCGTATGATCGCGTACGAAGGTCTCCAAAGCGGGGCTATCAAGACCCATGGCCAAATCGGTCACGGCTGGAAGGCATTCGACGACGCCTTCGTCCCAGGTGACCTGACCGGGGACAGCCGCCATGATCTAGTCGGCGTTCGCGGAGACGGAAAGATGTTCCGTTACGCCAACACTGGCAATGGCTGGTTCTCACCAGCTGTTCAGATCGGCCACGGCTGGTCTGCGATGAAGATCATGAACTAACTGCAACAGCGTGAATGCCCCAGAGGGCTGGCAACCCAGCCAGCCCTCTGGGGCATTTGCATTACCCGCGCAACCCCACGGTGCGGTATTGACGCAAAAGTGCGGGCCGCCGAAGCGACCCGCACTTTCATGACCAGACGAATCTAGTTCAGGAGTTCATGGCATCCTGTGTTGCCATCGAGGTTAGTTCTTTGGCGAAACGCCAACTGCACCAGACTCCGCGCCCATTGCGCGAAGCTTGTTGCCCTCATCCTCAATGCGCTGGCCAACCTCTTCGTCGATGTTCTTCCAGTACCAGACCACACGGCCCCAGACTTCATCAGTCAGATCCGGAGCTGCACCCGAGACGGTTTCGACGAGGCGATCGCGCTGTGCGTCATCAAAGACCTCACGCACAAGCACGTGCGGTTGTGACCAGTCGTCGTCGTTCTCACGCAAGGTGTAGGCCTGGCGAACCATCTCGCCATCCGACTCCCACGAATCATCCACAACGCCCTCATAATCCGAATAGGGCTTCCCCTTCGAATTCGGGGCGTAGCTCGGCTCGTGACCGTTGTGGTAGTACGTCATCGGACCATCCTGTTTGTACGTGACAACGGGGACGATCGGACGGTTGACCGGTAGCTGGTCGTAGTTCGGGCCGATGCGGTAACGATGTGCATCCGAGTAAGCGAAGACGCGTCCGAGAAGCATCTTGTCCGGAGAGAAGCCGGTGCCTGGCACGAAGTTCGACGGGGTGAATGCCGCCTGCTCGATCTCAGCGAAGTAATTCGCGGGATTCTCGTTCAGGGTCAGCTTGCCAACCTCATGACGCGGGTAATCCGACTTTGGCCAAATCTTCGTGAGATCGAACGGATTGATGTTGTAAGCCTTAGCATCCTCATACGGCATGACCTGCACGTGCAGGGTCCACGATGGGAAGTTGCCAGCTTCAATATTTTGCCAGAGATCGCGGCGGTGGAAGTCAGCATCCTTGCCGGCCATAGTCTCTGCCTCTTCATTGGTGAAGTTATGGACACCCTGATCGCTCAGGAAGTGGTATTTCACCCAGAACTTCTCGCCCTCTGCATTGATCCACATGTAGGTATGCGAGGAATAGCCGTTCATTGTGCGCCACGACATTGGCAGGCCACGGTCACCCATGAGGTAAGCAACCTGGTGAGCCGACTCTGGGTTGAGCGTCCAGAAATCCCATTGCATGTCGTTGTCGCGAAGACCGTTCGACTGCAAGCGCTTCTGTGAGTGGATAAACATCGGGAACTTCATCGGATCGCGGACGAAGAAGATCGGCGTGTTATTGCCGACCATGTCGAAGTTGCCCTCTTCGGTGTAGAAGCGGGTCGAGAATCCGCGCACGTCACGCCACGTATCGGGCGAGCCCATTTCACCTGCAACGGTGGAAAAGCGGTTGAGCGTGCGAGTCTTCTTGCCTGGCTGAAGGAAGTCAGCCTTGGTCCACTTCGAAACGTCACCTGTAACTTCGAATTCACCGAATGCGCCTGCGCCCTTAGCGTGCGGGCGGCGCTCCGGAACAGATTCACGGTTGAAGTGAGCGAGGCGGTCGACGAGGTGAACGTCGTGCAAAAGCAGCGGGCCGTCCGTCCCGATCGACAGCGAATTGCGGTCGGAAATTGATGGTGCGCCGTTGTACATCGTGGCGCCGGTGGGTTGAGTGGATGCCTGAGGCATCGGTTGGTGTTCTGCCATAGTCTTCTCCTTTTATTGGCGTTGGCCATTTCATCGCTGGTGCGATTTACTTTCAACCCTATCGACAATTCTGGAATGATTCCAATGTTGGCGTGAGGGCTTCGCTGATGGCATCAGCAGGTGTGCATAAGTCTACCTATTCGCGCCGGACAGGGCCCCGCGCGGTAACTGCGCGACGTGCAATGTGAAAGAATCGCGCCATGAGCGGCAGATATGCACCGTCACCAACCGGCGATCTCCACATTGGAAACCTCCGAACCGGCCTACTTGCGTGGGCATTTGCGCGCCGCGAGGGACTGAACTTCCACCTGCGGATGGAAGACCTTGATGACAGGTCGAGGGAAGAGTTTTACTCGCGGCAGCTCAATGACTTGGCTTCCGTGGGTATTGATTGGGACGGGGACGTTCTGTACCAGTCCACCAGGGGTGATCGGTACACGGAGATTTTCGAGGATTTGCTCGAGCGGGGCCTGCTGTTTGAGTGCTACTGCACCCGGCGGGAACTGGCTGAGGTCGCATCGGCCCCGCATCGCCCGCCGGGATCGTACCCGGGCACGTGCAGAAATCTGACAGAAGCCGAGCGCGACGCCGGGCGGGCAAAGCTGACGGGCATGAGCCGAGGCCCTGCCTACCGGCTCAAGACGAACGCAGGTGCCCTGACGGTGATTGATCGGATCGCCGGGCATTACACGGGGGTGGTTGATGTCTTTGTGATCCGCCGCGGAGACGGTGCGTACTCATTCAACTATG
>JAAYGH010000221.1 GCA_012727825.1 Trueperella sp. | reverse complement strand
GGTAAAGGGCGCTTCGCTGGGGTAACGATGCCGTGCGAGCTGCGCGCAGACCCGTACACTGTACACATGGAATCAGCGCGAATCGATCAATGGCTCTGGGCGGTGCGTCAGGTGAAGACGCGCTCAGCGGCCACTGCGGCATGCCGCGCTGGCCACGTGCGGATCAATGGCGAGCCGGTGAAGGCCGCGACGAAAGTCAAGGTGGGGGATACGGTGCGCTACCGTGTGCAGGGCTGGGACCGCATCCTCAAGGTGAAAAGACTCATCATCAAACGGGTGGGCGCGCCGATCGCGCGTGAATGCTACGAGGATCTCACTCCTGAACGTCCGCGTGTCTACATTCCTGTGATGCAACGCGAGCCTGGCGCTGGCCGTCCAACCAAAAAGGAGCGGCGCGAATTGGATCGTTTGGTTGGTAGAGATTCGAATTGGGGCCGGGTGCGCTAAACTTGGTCAAGCACCAATCTGGTCCACCAACCAATCTGGGCACCCAATCAGAAAGGTATTGCCATGACTAAGCCTGCCAAGCGGCGTCGCGTTCTTCTCAAACTTTCCGGTGAGGTGTTCGGAGGGGGACGGGTCGGGCTCGACACGTCGGTACTTACCCGTATTGCAGAAGAAATTAAGGCGGCGTCCGACGACGGCATTGAGATCGGCGTCGTTGTCGGCGGCGGAAATTTCTTCCGGGGCGTCGAACTCGAAGAGGCAGGCATGGATCGTGCGCGCGCTGACTACATGGGGATGCTGGGCACGGTGATTAACGCCGTCGCACTTCAGGATTTCCTTGAAAGTGCCGGTGTTCCCGCGCGCGTGCAGAGCGCGATTACGATGGCACAAGTGGCGGAGTCCTATATCCCCCTTCGCGCGATTCGGCACTTCGACAAGGGGCGAGTGGTCATCTTTGGTGCGGGGGCTGGAATGCCCTATTTCTCCACCGATACGGTGGCTGCTCAGCGCGCGCTCGAACTGAGATGTGACGAGCTCCTGGTGGGTAAGAATGGCGTGGATGGAGTTTACGTCGACGATCCGCGAACGAATCCGGACGCGGTCAAGCTCGACCACATCACCTATGACGAAGCTCTTCGCAAAGGTTTGCGCGTGGTTGATGCTGCGTCGTTCGCGCTGTGCCAAGATAATGGCATGACGATGCGTGTATTTGGCATGGTGGAAGCCGGAAACGTGACACGTGCCCTGCGCGGCGAAGACATTGGAACACTGGTAACAAAGAACTGAGGACACCATGATTGAAACTGCACTACTGGAGGCAGACGATAAGATGGATAAATCCATCGACGTGCTGCGCAATGAATTTTCAAAAATTCGTTCGGGTCGAGCAAATCCCGAGCTGTTTACGTCGTTGCTCGTGGACTACTACGGGGCGCCGACGCCGTTACAGCAGCTCGCGTCCGTCACCGTTCCGGAAGCGCGCATGGTCATTATTTCTCCATTCGATCGCACGGCCATGAAGGATATCGAGCGCGCGATTCAGGAAGCTGATCTGGGTGTGAACCCCACCGACGATGGCCAAGTGCTTCGCATTAACCTTCCAGCTCTCACCGAGGAACGCCGCAAGGAGTACGTCAAGCTTGCCCGGTCCAAGGCTGAGGACGCCCGCATTTCGATCCGCGGAATCCGCCGCAATGCCAAGGAAGAGTTGGAGCGCATCAAGAAGGACGGCGACGCCGGTGAGGACGCCGTCGAACGCGGAGAAAAGGAACTCGAAGCGGTCACCAAGCGTTTCACCGATCAGGTGGACGAACTGCTCGATGGTAAAGAAACAGACCTCATGGAGATCTAGGAATGCGCAATTCCTCCCAATCGCAAGCCGCGAGCCTTCTCTCGCGGCTTGCCCCACGTCCTCCCCAGCCGCCAAAGGAATCATTTTCTAGGGCTGGCCGCAATCTTTGGCTGGCGGTTCCGACCGGCCTGATCGCGCTCGCAGTCGTGGGTCTCTCGCTGTTCATTAGGATCGAGTTCTTCGTCGTCCTCGTCATCGTCGCGCTCGGAATCGCCCTGTGGGAAATGGCCGGGGCGGTCATGGCGCGTCAATTTACGATTCCGCTCATCCCGCTGCTCATCGGGCAAACGACGATGCTCATCGCCTCCTGGACACACGGGCTCGGTATCGGCGTCGTCATCTACTTCGTCACGTGCGCTGTAGCGATCGCATGGAATGCACGACGGCCCATGGGCGTGACTGACGCCCTTGTGGGCTGTTTTTCGCTCGGATGGATCGGCCTGGTCGGCACTTTCGCGATTGCGATGGCCGCGATGCCCAACGGCGCGTTAGTTATCGTCGCGTTCATTCTTCTACCCGTTGCTAACGACACGGGCGGATGGCTCGCCGGCATTTTGT
Organism: Trueperella sp.; assembly: GCA_012727825.1. Classification (GTDB taxonomy): domain Bacteria; phylum Actinomycetota; class Actinomycetes; order Actinomycetales; family Actinomycetaceae; genus Trueperella. The sequence goes on along the minus strand of JAAYGH010000221.1, from coordinate 250 downwards.
TCGGACGGCACCCGATCGCACCGTCGATTTCACCAAAGAAGTCGTGGGAAGGCTTCGCCGGGTCTGTTGCGGCCGCGTTGCTCATCGCGTGGCTCATGTGCGGGCTCGTCCTTGGCATGGCGTGGTACTGGGTGCTCGCGTTCGCCGTCGTTACACCAATTTTTGCAACGGCAGGCGATTTCGCCGAATCGCTCCTCAAGCGTGACCTCACGGTCAAAGACATGGGATCGCTCTTCCCAGGCCCTGTCTC
>JAAYGH010000220.1 GCA_012727825.1 Trueperella sp. | reverse complement strand
TACCGTGGCATGGGCTCGCTGGGTGCCATGAGTTCGCGCGGCCGGGTGTCCTATTCGAAGGATCGCTACTTCCAAGCTGACGTGTCGTCGGATGACAAGATCATTCCCGAGGGCATCGAGGGCCAGGTCCCGTATCGCGGCCCGCTGGGCTCTGTCATCTACCAGCTTGTGGGTGGCTTGCATCAGACGATGTTCTATACGGGTGCACGTACCATCAAGGAGCTGACGGATAACGGTCGCTTCGTTCGGATCACCTCTGCCGGCATGCGTGAATCGCATCCGCACGACATCCAGATGACGGTCGAAGCGCCGAACTACTCGTCGAACAACTAGGCCCGCCAGCTCTAGCTCGCGCGCTGGTTACACCGAAACAGGCCAACCGCGTGGCTCGTTGGCTGAGCGCGGGTAGCGGCGCGAGATGAAATCTGTGAACTCGTTATAGGCCGCGCGCTGGTCGTTTTCGAGCACCTCGAGAGGCGCCTCGCCGAGCTCAGGGAACTTCTCGACAATCGCATCCAGCACGCGCAGAGTCATCCGCACGTCGCCCTCCGCATCGTGGAAAGTTTCATCGGCAGGCACGCCATAGTGTGCGGCAATGTGGGCGAGCGTGCGCTTGCCCTTGCGATATCGATCCGCATGACGATCGAGGAAATATGGGTCGATGACGGGGTAGACACGGCCGCCTAATCGCTGCGCCACCGTCTGGAGCCCGTAGCGGGCAAGTTCGTTTTCCAGCAACGTGAAATCGTAGGACGCGTTGAAAGCAATGACGGGATATCCGCCCGACATGTGCCGGGCAAGGATCTCCGCGATCTCCTCGAGGACGTCTGGGGCTGAGCGACCATCGCGTTGCGCCGTGGACGTCGTGATGCCGTGAATGGCCGCTGCGCCATCGGGAATGTCCACGCCAGGATCGGCGAGCCACGTATAGCTCTCCTCGCGATCGCCGCCTTGAATGACAACGGCTGCGGTCACGACGCGATCCTCGACGACATTAATGCCCGTCGTCTCGGTGTCGAATCCCGCGCGGGGAAGGGAAGTCCACATATCGTCTCCTCGTAGAGTGGCCCCCAGTCTAAAACGGCCGACGAGTAAACAGCGAACCGGTTCACACCTTCCGGCGCGGTCCCGCTGAAGGCGATAGGGTAGGGGGCGTGAGTGAAACGGAAATTGGACGCGGTAAGCGCGCTAGGGTCGGCTATTCCTTCGATGACATCTCCGTGGTTCCCTCCCGAAGAACCCGCGATGCCGTCGATGTCTCAATCTCGTGGCAACTCGATGCCTCGCTACTGGACGTTCCATTTCTTTCCGCTCCCATGGATTCCGTGACGTCTCCGGACACCGCTATCAGGATGGGCGAACTCGGGGGCGTCGGTGTGCTCGATCTTGAAGGGCTGTGGACCCGCTATGAGGATCCGGAACCGATCTTCGAACAAATCGCACGTGAACCAGCCGAGTCTGCCACCGAGCTTTTACAGAAGATCTACCGCGAGCCGATCAAAGACGAGCTGATTCAGGAACGTCTCAACCAGATTCGCGAATCGGGTGAGATTGTGGCGGGCGCACTCTCACCCCAGCGCACCCAAGAACACTGGCGCACGGTCGTCAATGCGGGTGTGGATCTGTTCGTCATCAGGGGCACCACCGTGTCAGCGGAGCACGTGTCATCCAATCGTGAGCCACTCAATCTGAAGCGCTTCATTTACGAACTTGACGTGCCCGTCGTCGTCGGCGGCGCTGCCTCCTACACCGCAGCGCTCCACCTCATGCGCACGGGAGCGGCCGGCGTCCTCGCCGGGTTTGGTGGGGGAGCGACGACGGCGAATCGCCGCACCGTTGGGGTCGCAGTTCCAATGGCGACGACGGTCGCGGATGTTGCAGCGGCGCGGCGCGAGTACATGGATGAAACGGGTGGTCGTTACGTGCACGTGATTGCAGACGGCCAGGTCTCGACATCCGGCGACCTCGTGAAGGCGATTGCTTGTGGTGCCGACGGAGTGATGCTCGGTACCGCCCTGGCGCGCTCGACGGAAGCCCCCGGCCGCGGATACCACTGGGGCGCCGAGGTTTATCACAAAGACCTCCCGCGCGGGGAGCGCGTGGAGGTTGGCACTGTCGGCGATCTTGAGGTGATTATGAACGGCCCCTCGGCGAGCGCCGACGGCCTGACGAATTTCACCGGCGCGCTCCGCCACGCGATGGCGATGACGGGCTATTCCGATCTGAAGGAATTCCAGCGTGTGCAAGTCTCGGTCGGTGTGTAGGTTTTCTCATCGGCGGAAAAACTGAGATGGCGAGCGCTGTTGTGGTGCAAAATAGAACTGTTCTAATTTTAGTTGGACAAATGAAATTCCTCAAAGGAGAGTTATGACCGAGTACCGCATCGAACACGACACGATGGGCGAAGTAAAAGTTCCGAAAGACGCACTGTATCGGGCTCAGACCCAGCGTGCCGTCAATAATTTCCCGATTTCGGGAAGCACGCTTCAGCCCCCGCACATCCACTCGTTGGGCCAGATTAAGCGTGCGGCAGCGATTGCCAACAACGAGCTTGGGGTCATCGACGATGCGCGTAAGGATGCGATCGTCGCGGCCGCGGACGAAATCATCGCTGGTAAGCACGATGCTCACTTCCCAATCGATGTTTTTCAGACGGGTTCGGGTACGTCCTCGAATATGAATACGAACGAGGTCATTGCGACTCTTGCCTCCACTGACGAGCTCGACGTCCACCCCAATGACCACGTGAATGCCTCGCAGTCGTCGAATGATGTATTCCCGTCGTCGATCCACATTGCCGCGCTCGCTTCGTTGCGCGACAACCTGTATCCAAAGATGGAGACGCTGCTGGCTTCATTGGATGCGAAAGCGAAGGAGTGGAAGGGCGTCGTCAAGGCTGGTCGTACACACCTTATGGACGCCACTCCGATCACGCTCGGACAGGAGTTCTCCGGCTATGCGCAGCAGATTCGCTACGGCATCGAACGCGTTAAGGATACGGAAAAGCGGCTCGCCGAACTGCCACTCGGTGGCACCGCAGTGGGCACTGGCATCAATACCCCGGAGGGCTTCTCGCAGCGCGTAATCGAGTTAGTTGCCGAACACACGAACCTGCCCTTTGTTGAGGCTGCGAACCACTTTGAAGCGCAAGCTGCTCAGGACTCTCTCGTGGAGACGTCGGGAGCGTTGCGCGTTGTGGCAGTGTCGCTCGTGAAAATTGCGAACGACCTGCGCTGGATGGGCTCGGGCCCCCGCGCTGGCATTGGGGAGATTCATTTGCCGGATCTTCAGCCTGGCTCGTCGATCATGCCTGGCAAGGTGAATCCTGTTGTTCCAGAGGCCACGGTCATGGTGGCCGCGCAGGTCATCGGTAACGATGCGGCGATCGCTTTCGCGGGCACGCAGGGGAACCTTGACCTTATTGTCACATTGCCCGTTATGGCGCAAAACCTTCTCGAATCAATCAGCATTCTCGGTAATATGTGCGAGGTTCTTGCCACGAAGACCGTGGACGGCCTCGAGGCGAACCGCGAGCGTGCGCTTGAACTGGCTGAATCCTCGCCGTCGATCGTCACTCCGCTCAACCGCCATATCGGCTACGAAAACGCTGCCATGATTGCTAAGCACTCGGTCGCTGAGAACATGACGGTCAAGGAAGCTGCGATTGATCTCGGTTTCGTCGAGCGCGGTCTCATCGACGAGGAGACGTTGAATGCGGCCCTCGACGTGACGACCATGGTGGGCGATTATTAAAGAGCACGCTCGGTAAATCCGGCACCCGCGTGGGCTTTTCATCGCAAACGCGTGGCCGTTTTATCGCAAACGCGAGGGCTTCTAGTCAGACGCGAGGGGAAATAACCCTCATATTTGACCGGAAGTCCTCGCGTTTGCAGTGCGAGCCGACACCGTAGCGTCGGCCCGCGAGCGTTGATCTGGCACGCGTGTCAGGTGGAACTTAGTGCCGAAGTTTAGCGCCTAGCTCTTTGAGTGGCGGTAGACGTTGGTGTCGCGCTTTTCGAATCCGGCGCGCTGGTAGAGGCGGTTGGCTGCTTCACGCGATGGCCGAGACGTCAGGTCCACGGTTTTCACCCCGAGATTGTGCGCCAGCTCCAACGCAGCATCCACGAGTTGTAAGCCAGCGCCGTGGCCGCGTGCGGCGTCGTCAACCACCACGTCTTCAATCCATGCCCGCGTACCGGTGGGGATTGTGAAGATGACGAGCGTGAGCATGCCTTGGATATCGCCGTCCTCGCCGCGATACAGGAGCAACTCGATCGACTGTTGCGAGAGAAGATCCTCGATCTCCTCGATGTCCATCGGTGTGGAGCTCGATGATAGCTGCGGGATCAGCCGCTGGAAGGCGTCCTCAAGTTCAGGTGACGCGGAGCTTGCACGTTCAATCATGGCGGTCCTCTCGAATTGGGTACTGACGGCCTACCTCCAGTCTACGAGGAAATGTGCCCAGTGACGGTGAAGCAGTGGGTTCGTCAGGTGTGGGAGACCCGGCTTTCCAACAGCCCTCACCTACCGTTTGATCTGGCCGATGTCTTCGTGCCGGTAGAGATTGATGTCGCGCACGTAAAACCCGGTTCTCTTATACAGCGCGTTGGCCGGAATGCGGGTTGGATGCGACTGGAGCTCCAGCGATTTGACGCCCAGCTCTTTCGCCCGATCGACGACGGCGTTGATCAGCGCGCGTCCAGCGCCCTGCCCGCGCACAGATTCGTCGACGATGACGTCCTCCACCCGGCCCCGGCGGCCGGTGGGAATCTCAAAGCAGACGAGCATCGCGAGCCCTACGATCTTGCCGGTATCCTCATCCCGGTAGATAAACTGGTTCGTCGAATACCGTGCGAGAAATGTTTCGAGGCTGCCAAGCGTCGCTTCGGGCGCGGTGGCGGAAAGTTGCGGGATGAGCCGGTTGAACGCCTCCACGAGTTCGGGTGTGGCACGGGTAACGAGTTCAGCTGGCATGGTTCTCCTGGGTCTTGGCAATGGGTAATTTTCCGAACATCACGGCATCGACGACGGGGCCGTAAATTGCTGCCACGTGCTTGCGAGGGAGTGAGGCAAGGGGCTCGCGAGCGAAAATGTAGCGTGCTGAACATAAGCCCACGACTTGCCCGAACGCGAGCTCAAGTCGGAGCATAGCGCGGGGGAGCGGGAGTTGTTCGGCCATGGGCTGGAGCATTTCGTTCTCGACCCACGCCGAGAACACTGCGAAGGTGTCGTCGCTTGAGAGGATCGATGAGCCGTAGATTTTCACGTAGGACTGAACCGTCGATTGCTCCCAGAGTTTCATCACGGCGAGGCAGACCCGTTGACCTGCACCGGGGCGTCCGTCGCCAAATGCCTCGTGGATGACCTCGATGGGGTCTTGGGGGAGGGACATTGCTTCGCGGAACAGGCCGGTCTTACCGCCGAAATAATAGCTGATCAGCCCGGCGTCGCACTCGGCCTTTTTGGCAATTTCTCGCAGGGTGACCGCTGTAAATTCTTTGTCCGAAAATAGTTCCCGTCCAGCGTCAATCAGGCGCTGGCGCACCTCGCCTCGGCGCCCGGTAGGTCCTCGATTTTCTTTTGGTTTTGTGTTGGTGTCCTGCATGACGGATATCTTTCTAAACGCGATTAATTTCAACGCCGTAGAAACTGCGGGACTTAAGTCTCATGGGATTTCCCGCATGTTTTCGGTGCTTCAAACGATCCTACTCTTTAATTTCATTGCTATTGAAATTGGATTTTTGTCTCGTTACGGTCGGAAAGGTACGGGGTAGTAGGTTCCCTACGCGAAGAGGTAATGAGATATGAGTATTTTCCGATTGGGTGTTGACATTGGGTCGACCACTGTCAAAGCAATTTTACTCAATGGCGAGGAGATTGTGTTCGAGGATTACCGGCGTCACCACGCCGATGTTCGTGCCGAACTTGCAAAACTCCTTGATGACATCGCTTTCGAAAATCCTGGAATTAAGGTCAACGCGGCAGTGACCGGTTCGGGTGGAATGGCCGTAGCAGAGGTGCTCGACATCCCGTTCGTCCAAGAGGTCATCGCTGAAACCGAAGCGACTCGACGCTCCTACCCCGAAACAGACGTCATCATCGAACTCGGTGGCGAGGACGCCAAACTCACCTATCTCAAGCCGACTCCCGAACAGCGGATGAATGGCACGTGCGCGGGCGGTACTGGCGCATTTATCGACCAGATGGCCTCGCTCCTGAATACCGACGCGGCCGGCCTGAACGAGCTTGCCAAGGGCTACGAGACCATTTATCCAATTGCCTCCCGCTGTGGTGTATTCGCTAAGACGGACGTCCAGCCACTGCTCAACCAGGGTGCTGCTCACGAAGATATTGCGGCATCGATCTTTCAGTCGGTCGCGCTCCAGACCGTTTCCGGCCTGGCCAACGGCCGCCCGATCCGCGGAAACGTCATGCTTCTCGGCGGGCCCCTTCACTTCCTGCCTGAATTGCGCAAGGCTTACGAGCGAATTCTGGACAAGGTCGAGTCCTATGTGACCCCCGAACGTGCTCAGCTCTACGTCGCAGTTGGCGCGGCTATGCTCGCCGACGAAGGCAACATTAAAGAGTTGGACAAGATGGCCACGATATTGCGCTCAGCCGACGCGGTTGGTAGTGGCGCCAATCGGTTGCGTCCGCTTTTTGCCGACGACGACGAACGGGACGCTTTCTATGAGCGCCACTCGAAGAATGCGGTTGAGGAACGTCCGACCTCCGAAGCGCATGGCGATTGTTACCTGGGTATTGACGCGGGCTCAACGACGATCAAGGCGGTCCTGATCGACGACGCCGATCGCATCGTGTTTACCCACTACGCCTCGAACGAGGGCGATCCGGTAGCGGCTGCTGTTGAGATTGTGAAGCGCCTACAAAGCGATCTGCCTGCCACTGCGCGCATCGTACGCTCCTGTTCCACAGGATACGGCGAAGGAATCGTCCAGTCCGCAATCGGCGTCGACGAGGGCGAAATCGAAACGATGGCACACTTCCGCGCGGCAGCATTTTTGCAGCCGGAGGTTACCTCGGTCATCGACATCGGTGGCCAAGACATGAAATACCTGAAGATCAAAAACGGCGTGGTCGATTCGATCTCGGTCAACGAGGCATGCTCCTCTGGCTGCGGCTCGTTCCTCCAAACGTTCGCCGCCGGAATGAATACGGATGTCTACGCTTTTGCAAAGGCCGCAACCGAATCCACGGCGCCCGTTGATCTTGGTACGCGCTGTACGGTGTTCATGAATTCATCGGTTAAACAGGCCCAGAAGGAAGGCGCGGACGTGGCCGATATTTCCGCCGGCCTATCCTACTCCGTGGTGCGCAACGCGCTCTACAAGGTCATCAAACTGAAAGATGCCGACGAACTCGGGCAATTCCCAGTTGTCCAGGGCGGAACATTCCTTAACGATTCGGTTCTGCGCGCATTCGAATTGCAGACCGGGCGAGAGGTAGTTCGCCCAAACATCGCCGGACTCATGGGCGCATTCGGCGCAGCCCTCACCGCCAAGCGCCACTACAAGCCGGACGAGGTCGATCAGGCCCGACCGTCGTCGTTGCTCTCGGTTGATGAACTCGAGGGACTGACGGTTGAGACCGAACTCAAGACGTGCCGCCTGTGTCAAAACCACTGCAACATGACGATCTCGAAGTTTTCCACGGGGGAGCGCCATGTATCGGGTAATCGCTGCGAGCGCGGGGCGTCGCTCGAACGCGTTCCCGCGAAGTCCCCGATTCCCAACATGTACGACTGGAAGTACAAGCGTATCTTTGGCTACCGGCGTCTGCGCGAAAAGGACGCCGCCCGGGGCGACATCGGCATTCCACGCGTGCTCAACATGTACGAGGATTACCCATTCTGGTTCACGGTGCTGACCAAGCTGAAGTTCCGGGTGATGATTTCGGGGCGTTCGAACCATGAACTGTTCGAGGACGGCATGGAGTCGATCCCGTCAGAAAACGTGTGCTATCCGGCCAAACTGGCCCACGGGCACATTGAGTCTTTGCTCGACAAGGGCATCACCACGATTTTCTACCCGTGCGTGTCCTATTCCGAAGATACGACGACGGGCCAGGACAACAACTTCAACTGCCCGATCGTGGCAACCTATCCCGAGGTTATTCGCAACAACATGGAGCGACTGGCCGAGGAAAAGGCCACCTTCATTTCGCCTTTCCTTTCGCTCACCAACCGTGAGATTTTGCCGCGTCGCATCGCTGAAACATTCGAGCAGTGGGGCGTATCAGAAGACGAAGCGCGTGCGGCGTGCGAGGCCGGCTGGGAAGAGATGGACGCAGTCCGCGCCGAGATCAAAGATAAGGGCCGCGAAGCGATGGAGTACATCCGCGAGAACGACATCAAGGGTGTTGTACTTGCCGGCCGCCCGTACCACTTGGACCCTGAGGTCAACCACGGAATTCCCGAGCTCATCGTTGGCCTAGGTACTGCGGTTCTGACGGAAGACGCCGTCGTCGAAAATAAACTAGAGCGACCCTTGCGTGTTCGCGACCAGTGGTCGTACCACTCACGGCTGTATGAAGCGGCGGCAACCGCGGGCGACGACGACGATCTCCAGCTCGTCCAAATGGTCTCGTTTGGTTGCGGCTTGGATGCCATTACCTCTGATCAGGTGCAGGAGATTTTGGAAGGCCGCGGTGACGTGTACACGTCGCTGAAGATTGATGAAATCTCGAATTTGGGTGCGGCGCGAATTCGCTTGCGCTCACTTGCCGCGGCCGTGGATGAGCGGGTGGGCCAGCAAGAGTCGGAAGAAGTCTTGACCTATCCGGCGTTATTGGAAGCGAACGCCGAAGGCGACGGGCGCAAGCGCACAAATGCGGTTGCGCCGAGCCAGGCTGGATTGGTCGAATACAAGGCCGGCCACATGTACGAACCCGTGCCGTTTACCAAGGAAATGCGCGACGAGGGCTACACCATCCTTGTACCGCAAATGGCCCCGATTCACTTCCGCCTGTTGATGCCGGTGCTACGCCGCGGTGGATACAATGTGCGCCTGCTTGAGAAGACCTCAAAGGACAATATTGAAACGGGTTTGAAGTTCGTCAACAACGACTCGTGCTATCCGGCCATTGTGGTCATCGGGCAACTCCTCGATGAGTTCTTGAATGGTACGGCCGATCCGAATAAGACGGCCGTGGCGATCACGCAGACCGGTGGCATGTGCCGTGCTACGAACTATGCCGGGCTGTTGCGGAAGGGGCTTCGCGATGCGGGCTACCCCCAAGTGCCGGTGATCGCAGTGTCTGCCCAAGGGCTTGAGGACAATCCAGGCTTCGAGTTCACGATCCCGATGCTTCATCGCGCTATTCAGTCGGTCACGCTCGGAGACCTTCTGCAAAAGGTTGTGTTGCGGACAAGGCCGTACCAGATCGATGGCAACGTGGTGGAGCTCTATGAGCGGTGGGACCAAATTGTGCGAGAGTTCTTCGAGTACAAGGGGTACTCGCCTACTCTCGGACGTTCGATCGGATTCCATGCGCTGATCAAGCAGATTACGCACGAATTCGACACCGTGCCGCTGCAGGATATTCCGCGTAAGCCACGTGTAGGTATGGTGGGCGAGATCCTTGTTCAGTACCACCCTGATGCGAACAATGACGCCGTCGGTGTTATTGAGCGTGAAGGTTGCGAGGCCGAACTGCCGAGCTTGGCTCAGTTCTTCCACAATTCGCTGGTGACGGCGGACTGGAAGTACGAGACTCTTGGGTCGGTGACGAACAAGAGCCGTCGTTTGCAGAATCTGGGACTGTGGGTTCTGCAGCAGTACGAGAAGCCGTATCGGAAGGCGCTCGGTCGTTCTCGCAGGTTTGAAGCTGGTCCGTTGATTCAAGAGCTTGCCGAGAAGGTTCAAGACATCGCGCAGCTGGGCAATCAGGCTGGTGAAGGCTGGTATTTGACCGCCGACATGATGGACATGATCGAAAACGGCACGCCGAACATCATTTGTGCTCAGCCGTTTGCGTGCCTGCCCAATCATGTGGTGGGTAAGGGCATGTTCCGCGCACTTCGCCAGAAATACCCCAACGCCAACGTTGTGGCGATCGACTATGATCCGGGCGCATCCGAGGTCAATCAGCTCAACCGCATTAAGCTCATGATCTCGACTGCTTTTATCAATCATGAGGCTGGTCAGGAAACGCTCGACTTGTCCGGGGATGTTGACCTAGCGGTGAGCGACCCGAGCGAGTGGGATCCATCTGAGGTGAACTCGGGTGGTGACTGCGGTTGCGGTGGCGGACACAGCGGAGCGGGTGGCTTCGGCGACGAGACCGCCGAACCGGTGCCCGTTGGGCTTGGCATGCCGCGCATTCGGGTCGGTGCACCACGCGGCTAGTGGTTATTGGTGACACTCAAGGGGGCGTGGCAGGAGGATGATCCTGCCACGCCCCCTTAGCCCCTCTTCGCCCCCTTAGCC
>JAAYGH010000219.1 GCA_012727825.1 Trueperella sp. | reverse complement strand
GGGGTTCACCAGACGCCACCCGAGCGAGGTTGATTCGAGCTTGGCGCCACCGGCAGGGAACGCGCGCTCGGGCTTGAGCATCACCCACGGCGCGCGGGTCATCGATTCCACGCCACATGCCACGACCGTCTCGGCGTCGCCTGTTTCAATCGCTCGGGCCGCCTGAATGACGGACTCTACTCCCGATCCACACAGCCGGTTCACCGTCACACCGGGAACTGAAACGGGTAAGCCGGCCAGCAGCCAAGACATGCGCGCGACGTCGCGGTTTTCTTCGCCTGCGCCATTCGCATTGCCGGCAATGACCTCGTCAACCCGTGCCGGATCCAGATCGGGGTGGCGCTCCAACAGCTGTGTGAGCGTCGTGGCGAGCATGTCGTCGGGGCGTACCGTCGCCAGTGCCTTGGCGAACTTGCCGAACGGGGTGCGGACGGCGTCGTAAATGAATGCAGACATTAGCTTTCCTCCGTAGCGTCTACTAGTTCAATACCGAGTTTCTCCTGCAATTCAGCGAACGTGATGCCATGGGTGTCGTGAACGATGGGCGTGCCATCGGTCAACTCGATCGAGGCAAGATCCGTGTAGATGCGCTTGACGCATCCGAGCCCCGTGACGGGCATAGTTAGCTCGGGGATGAGCTTCGGATCGCCCTTCTTGGTGAACAGGGTCATCATGACCCAAACTTCCTTAGCCCCCACGGCAAGGTCCATCGCGCCACCCACGGCAGGGATGGCGTCGGGCTTGCCCGAGTGCCAGTTCGCGAGATCGCCGTTCGTTGCCACCTGGAAGGCGCCTAGAACGCACAGGTCGAGGTGCCCGCCGCGCATCATCGCAAAGGAATCCGCGTGGTGGAAGTAGGAGCTTCCGGGCAGCTCAGTCACCGGGATCTTGCCAGCGTTGATGAGCTCCGGATCGACCTCGCCTCCCTCAGCCTCCGGCCCCATATTAAGCATGCCGTTTTCGGTGTGAAGGATAACCTTCTGATCAGCACTGAGGTGATTGGAAATGAGGGTCGGCATGCCGATACCAAGATTGGCGAACGTCCACGGTGGAACGTCTTGCGCGACGCGCTTCGCGATTTCGTCGCGACTCAATGGTGCATCGGTGTTCTTCATGACTCCGCTCCGTTCTGGGGATTGATCTGCACAACCGTGTCAACATAAATGCACGGTGTGACCACGTTTTCGGGATCCATCTCGCCGGTTTCTACGATCTCGGACACCTGCACAATCGTCTGCTTCGCTGCGGAGGCCATGATGGGCCCGAAGTTGCGGGCTGTCTTGCGGTACTGCAGATTGCCGAGACGATCGGAGGTCTGTGCCTTGATGAGTGCGAAATCAGCGGAGATCGGGAACTCGAGCACGTAGGGACGCCCGTCGATCTCACGGGTTTCCTTGCCCTCAGCGAGCATCGTTCCGTACCCGGTATGTGTGTAGAAGGCACCGATTCCGGCACCGGCCGCGCGAATGCGTTCGGCGAGATTGCCCTGCGGCACTACCTCGAGCTCGATTTCGCCGGCGCGGTACTTTTCGTCAAAGTGCCATGAGTCGAACTGACGCGGGAACGAACAGATAATCTTTTTCACGCGTCCGAGTTGAATGAGACGGGCCAGTCCCACGTCCCCGTTGCCGGCGTTGTTGTTGACGACCGTCAGGTTGGTCGCCCCCGTATCGATGAGCGCATCGATGAGTTCAACCGGCTGGCCAGCCGCGCCAAAACCACCGATGAGGATGGTGGCGCCGTCGCTAATCCCCTCGAGGGCTGCGGCGGCATGTTCAGCAAACTTTGTCATGATCTCTTCCTATCGAATTGAATTCGGATGCTTGCACAGCGCCGTAGTGCGGATATCCATGTAGGGATACATGGGGAATCCCGAGAGGATCTCGTGCAGGCGCTGGTTGGAGTCGACCTCAAAGATGGAGACGTTCGCGTACCGGCCAACTACCCGATAGATTGCTTCGAACTCGCCACCTTCTTGAAGCTTTTGCGAGTATTCCTTCTCTTGGGCCTGGAAATCAGCAATCTGCTCAGGCGTGAGGGACTCTGGGAAGGTAACTTCCATTTCTACGAGAAACTTCATCGTGCTCCTTATTCTTGTGTTTGTGAGGCGCGGATGGCCGCAACGTAATCGTGTGGAATTTCGACAGCGGGGATATGTGCGCCGCCAATCTGAGTGAAGGTGCCATGTGCTCCGTCGGCAATGGCGCGCGTGAGCGCTGGGGGAGTCGGACCGTCGTCGGTCGAACCCACTGCGTGAACCGGAACGGTGATCTCACCGAGCCAGTCGGTCGCATCGAAGGTCGCAAGCGCCATGCAACATCCGGCATATCCGTCATTGTCGTTCGATGTCAGCATGTCACGCAGTTCGGCGAGAACTGTGGGATGTTCTTCCTTGTACGGTTCGGTGAGCCAGTTTGCGACGACGCCGTCGGCGATCGCCTCGATCCCCTCGGCTCGCACGGTGCTCGCTCGTGCTTCCCATGACTCGTAGGTGCCGATCTTGGCGCCCGTATTGGTCACAACTGCCCGGGTGATGCGCTCTGGGTAGTCATGCGCGAGTTGCAGGACAACCTGACCGCCGATCGATAGGCCAACAGCCTCAGCCGTCTCGATGTCGAGAGCGTCGAGCAGAGCGATGATGTCGGAGGCCAAGTCATGGGTGGTGTAGTCGCCAGCGGGCGCAGAGGACTGGCCGTGCCCGCGATGGTCAGGGGCAAGGACGTCGTAGTCGTCGGTGAGCAAGGGCACGACTGAGTTCCACATGGCGTGGGTCGAGCCAATTGATCCGATGAGCACGATGGTGGGATTATCAGGGTTCCCACTCCTCGTGTAGAAAATGGATTCGCCACTCGGCAGTGTTGCGGTAGACACTAGTTACCTCCTAGGTAGTTGACGCCGTCTAGGTACGCCTTACGCCACCGGGTGATGTCCACCCGATCGAACAGTCCAGCTTCGTAAAACGGGTCGTTCTCAATGAGTTCAGTTGCTTCGTCTCGCGTATCAACGGCGACGACGTAGATGCCGCCACTTGCTCGTTCGCCGTCGTCGTCAAGCTTCGCGCCGCACGCTAGAAGCAGTGGCGCCACCGTTTCAAGATAGACCAGATGCGCTTCGTAGTGCTCCTGACGCAGGTGTGCGCGTTCGGGGGCGTCAAATGTTTGAATGAGGTAGGGCATCAGCGTTCCTCCAGCTTGGAAATCAGGTCGGATAGAGCTCGCACTTTCGCCTCGCGCTGGGCGTTCGCGGTACCCCAATCGTCCAAGGGCAGGATCGCTCGGCGCCGGCGCTCCACCTCGTCGATCAGGGCGGCATTACGCCACGGGTTAGCGCCGGCGCG
>JAAYGH010000218.1 GCA_012727825.1 Trueperella sp. | reverse complement strand
TAGGCACGGTGGCGGGCCTCAGCGCGACGATCTATTACGCGGTTCACCACATCACCGTCCAGACGACGTTGTTCTTGGTCGTGGGACTCGTGGAACGGCGAGGCGGTACGACGTCGCTCGTGCGGCTTGGATCATTGGCGAAACTTACACCACTCTTGGCTGCACTTTACATCGTGCCAGCGCTCAACCTTGCGGGCATTCCGCCGGGCTCGGGCTTCTTCGGAAAGGTCGGTCTCATCCAGGCATCGATTGATCGGATGATATGGGTGGACTGGTTACTCATCGGGGCGGGCATTATTTCTTCCTTGTTGACGCTGTATGCCGTATCGCGTGCATGGAATATGGCGTTCTGGCAGACGGCTCCCGAGCCACTGCCGGCCAAACCAATTCCGTGGGGAATGACGGCCTCCGCTGGCGGCCTCGTGGCGGTCACGCTCTTCATCTCATTCTGGGCCGGTCCGATTAACCAGTTCACCGAAGGCGCTGCCGTCGAGCTCAAGGCACGTAGCCCGTACATTGTGGCGGTGCTCCCCGAAGATGGTCGTGGCTCGGGGGAGAGCCCGCACGTACCGGGCGACGAGTTGCCCGAAGTTGACGACAGAGAGGCACCCGACTGGGCGCCAACTCCTGCTGAAGGCGGGACAGGAGGAACTGACAATGGCTAGACCACGGTGGAGTAAGTCGGCGCGTGCTATCCATCGCGCAACTCGTAGGCCCGGGCGTTTTCCACACGCTTCGGCTGGGATGCTCATTTGGCTCATGTTTGTGTGGGTGTTGCTTTGGGGTGACCTTTCGGCAGGCAACTTCTTGAGCGGACTCTTGGTCGCCTTGCTTGTAACCACTGTTGCGCCTTTCCCGGCGACGCCGTTCGACGGGCGCTTCCGCCCGGTTGGCGTGGCTCATCTCGCTCTGCGATTCCTGTGGGACATCATCATGTCCTCCTTCCAGCAGGGCAAGTTTATTCTGACTGGTGGGCAACCACAGGCGGCGATTATTCGTATTCATCTGCGATCGCACTCGGACGTGTATCTCTCGATGATTTCCGGAATGACAGCACTCGTGCCTGGTTCCGTCGTCGTTGAAGCGCACCGAGTGACCGGAACGTTGTACGTTCACGTGTTCGATACACGCCTTGCGGGCGGAATCGAAGGCATTCACAAGACGGTTATGGAACTGGAAGAACGAGTTCTGAGGGCATTTGCTTCGCATGACGAGCTAGTGGACGCGGGTTTCGTTCCTGGTGCGACGCCCAGGGCTGGCCGCCTGCCCACGCCGTACGCTCCCGCGACCGGCAAGCCCACCGAGGCTGGTGTGGCAACGTCCGAGAGACTCGCGAGGGCTCAGGAAACCAAGCGCGAAGAGCGCCACGAACGCACTCAGCGGATCGCTGGAAACGTTCTCCAGGCGGAGGTGGACGAGTGATATACATTCTGACCGCATGCATGATCATGCTCGTCATCGCTGCGATTCTTGTGACGATCCGTACTGTCAGGGGGCCAACCTCGCTGGACCGCATGGTGTCAGTGGACATGGTGTCGTCGATTCTGATCGGTGCGGTGGCACTGCTAGCAGCGCTGACGAAGCGTTCGGATTTGGTGGCACTGTTCATCGTGCTGGCGCTTATTGGTTTCGTCGGGTCGATGACATTGGCGCGCTTCATCACGCCGCTCGATCCCGAGGCGCAGCGAATTGAGGGTTGGCGAGCAGAACGCGAACTTGAGAAACAGATGTCGGGGCGTACTGACGAGCATGCTCCTGTGCATGACATGGATGTGTACGACCCCGATGACGTGGACTTTTCAGGGACGAATGTAGATTCTGACGACGTGATGGAGACTGGCCCGCAACACGATGGTGCGACCCCCGCAGAGAGGAGAGAGCCGTGAACTGGGAAACCATTGCCGACGTGGTCGGTATCTCCTTTATTCTGGCAGGATCTATTTTCACGCTTATCGCCGCCATCGGCGCCTTCCGGTATGACGATCTGCTTGCGCGTCAGCACGTGGCCACCAAGCCACAGGTGTTCTCACTGATCATGTTGATGTTTGGCGTATCGCTGATGGTGCGCGAGGCGTCGATGACATGGACGATGATGCTCGTGATTGGACTCCAGCTCGTTACCTCGCCGATTTCCGCGCACATGATGGCCCGAGCCGGCTACCGCACGGACCGTATCGACCGGACCCAGCTCGTCCTGGACGAACTTGGTGAGGATATCGCCGAGGGCGACGACCTCAACTAGTGCAGTGCCGGTTGGTGGCGTCGGTGGCAACGTGCCGGCCGACGTCGTTTCACCGGACTTCATCGATGGCGGAAATATAGCCCCAATTGCCAGTTCATGGCGACACCTGCGACTTTCACGGCGATAATGGAATCGGTCTTAACCCTTGGGAGGAAATATGAACATCGGTTGGAAGCTCATCAGCATGGGCATCACGGCAGCCGCGGGTGCGGTAGCAAACGCGACGGCAGGCCAAGTGTGGGAAAAGGGACTGGGAAAGACGAAACCCACGAGTGATGAGGAGATGGAGAGCCTACCGCTCAAGGAGATCATTCTTTTCACGGCGGTCACGGCAATCGTGCACGCGACGGTCACGACCGTCATGAGGCGTAAGGCTGCGGAGCGGTACGGCAAGAACTAATCGCTCCGTCCTCGTTCTGAGAAAAGGTTCGGGGTAGCGCCTATCCGGCGCGAGACCCCGCGATGCCCCAAAACCGAGATGCTATAGTTCGTACCACGACAGGGGAGCGCGCGAGCGCTGAGAGTGCGAACAATTCGCAGACCCTCGAACCTGCTCCGGTTAGGACCGGCGGAGGAAGTCGAGCAACTCTCCCCAAGCAGCCACCGGTTGGACATGACCGGGCGCGACGCTTGGGCCCTCCCAGATATTGAGGGAGGACGAATGAAGGCCGAAAGCCTCATTGCAATTTTTTCTGCAACCGCATTTCTTGGTGCATGCTCTGCCGCTGATCAGGCGGACTCCACTGAGAATCAGACCGTGACGGTTCTGACGCATGATTCATTTGCCATCTCCGACGAAGCTAGGGCGGCATTCGAAGAGGAGAGTGGAATGACTCTCCGGACCACCTCGCCCGGCGATGCCGGCATGGTGCTCAATCAGCTGATTCTCAACAAGGACAACCCCACGGTGGACGTGGTGTTTGGTATCGACACGATGTCGGCCCAGCGCGCACTCGACGAGGGCGTGATTGCGGACTACACGCCCGCCAATGATCCGGGCGCGGACCTGCGCATTGATCGCCTCACTGCGATCGACCGCGGGGACGTGTGCCTGAACGCAGACACGGAATATTTTGAAGACGCGGGTCTCGCTCTGCCGGGCTCATTCGCGGATCTCACGAAACCCGAGTACGAAAACCTGCTCGTCGTGACGAACCCGGTGGTCTCGAGCCCGGGCCTCGCATTCCTTGCCGGCACGATCGCGGAGGCTGACGATTGGCAGCAGTATTGGACCGATCTGCTTGATAACGGAACGAAGGTGGTGGACTCGTGGTCCACGGCGTTCTATACCGACTTCTCGGCATCGGATGGTCAGGGTGACTACCCACTGGTGCTGTCCTACGCCTCGAGCCCGGCCTATGGCGAGGGCGCATTTGAGACTGTTGAAGGTACGTGCGTACGCCAGGTTGAGTATGCAGGTGTGGTGTCAGGTGCGGCCAACGAAGAAGGCGCACAGGCGTTCATCGATTTCATGGTGAGTGACCAGTTCCAGTCCGAAATTCCGGAGACGATGTACATGTACCCGGTGGCGGATGTCGAGCTGCCCGAGGAGTGGGCCACCTATGCGCAGCCTGTCAACGACGTGATCGTTCCCGATCCAGCTCTCGTCGCCGACAACCGCGAGATGTGGCAACAAGAATGGACCGCACTCTTTGAGGCGCGGAACTAACCTTTCACCGTGGCACATGGCCGGCGCTGCCGGGGTGTGCGCAATGAACTCATGAGAGGACGAATGACACGATCCGCGGGCCCGTCCATACGTGCCCAATCAACCCGGGCCACTCAGCCACGAGCTACCCGGGCTCTACCCCGATTGGGCTGGTCTATCGTGCTGGCCGTGCCCGCGATCTTCCTGGCACTGTTTTTCGTGTGGCCGGTGGGAGCGATGCTCGTGCGCGGCCTTGGCGACTGGACAGTATTCGCGGACGTCCTTGCCCAGGGGCGCACGTGGCGAATCGTTGGTCAGACGCTTGGAATGGCGGTCGCAGCGACCGCCGGATCGCTGCTTCTCGGCATTCCCGGCGCGTACGTTTTGTACCGTCTGCGCATCCCATTCCGCCGTGCCCTGCGCGCCTTCGCAACGGCACCGTTCGTATTGCCCACCGTCGTTGTCGGCGTCGCGTTTCGCGCTCTTTTTGACGACGACGGTCCGCTCGGATTCCTCGGGGTGGACCAGACGACTGCCGCAGTGGTCCTAGCCATGATTTTCTTTAATTACTCGGTGGTATTGCGGACAGTGGGAACAATGTGGGCGTCGATTCGGGATCTCACGCCCGCTGCGCGCACGCTCGGTGCGAGCCCAGCGCGCGCGTTTTTAACCGTGACGTTGCCTCAGCTCGGCCCCTCGATTGCGGCCTCGGGCGGGCTCGTGTTCCTGTTCAGTTCGACGTCATTCGGACTGGTGCAAACGCTCGGTCGGCCAGGCTATGGCACGCTCGAATCCGAAATCTACGTCCAGACCACGGCCTACTTAAATCTTGAGGTGGCAGCCGTGCTCTCGGTGTTGCAGTTCCTGATCGTCGTCGTAGCGCTGGTGGTTTCAAGCGCGCTGTCCTCGCGAACAGAGCGCGTGCTGGACCTCAACGTGCGCCACCGCGCGGTGCCACTGACACGCGCGGCGGCTCCGGCGCTCGTGACCACCGCATTCTCGTTGATTTTCCTTCTCGCGCCAATCCTTGCAC
>JAAYGH010000217.1 GCA_012727825.1 Trueperella sp. | reverse complement strand
GCACCCAGCGAGCCCATGCCACGGTAGGACTTGAACTGCTTGCCATTCACAAAGACGAGTTCGCCTGGCGATTCCGCACAGCCAGCGAGCAACGAGCCAAGCATGACTGTCGAAGCACCGGCAGCAAGCGCCTTACCAATGTCCCCCGAATACTGGAGGCCGCCATCCGCAATGAGCGGGACACCCGCCGGCTTGCAGGCCTCGGATGCCAACTGAATTGCCGTAATTTGGGGAACTCCAACACCAGCCACGACCCGGGTCGTACAGATTGATCCTGGGCCGACGCCGACCTTCACGGCATCCGCTCCGGCGTCGATCAATGCTTGTGCCCCCTCGCGGGTCGCCACGTTTCCACCGATCACATCAACGCTCTCGAAACGCGGATCGCTCTTGATGCGCGCGATCATCTCGAGTGCCAACTTTGCCTCGCCGTTCGCGGTATCGACCACGAGGACGTCTACACCCGCATCCGCGAGCGCCTCGGCGCGCTGCCACGCATCGCCCCAGTAGCCAATCGCGGCGCCAACTCGCAGCCGCCCGTCGGCGTCCTTCGTAGCGTTCGGGTACATTTCCGACTTGGTGAAATCTTTGACGGTGATGAGGCCAGCGAGCCGACCGTCGTCGTCAATCAACGGAAGCTTCTCGATCTTGTTCTTGCGCAGTAACTCGCGAGCCTCGTCGCGCGTGGTTCCAATAGCGGCGGTCACGAGCGGCATCGGAGTCATGACCTGCGAGACCTTCAAGGTCTCCCACTCCGATTCGGGAACGAAGACGAGATCTCGATTTGTAATAATGCCCAGTAACTTGTTTGATTCGTCAACCACCGGAAGGCCGGAAATCTTATACTGGGCGCACAAATCGTCCCATTGCCGGATCGTGGCGTCCGGCGTGATCGTCACCGGATCGGACACCATGCCAGACTCCGAACGCTTGACCACCCGCACCTGATGCGCCTGATCCTCAATCGAGAGGTTGCGGTGCAAAATTCCAAGACCGCCTTGGCGTGCCATCGCAATTGCCATCCGCGACTCGGTCACCGTATCCATCGCCGCAGAAAGCAGCGGCACGCTCACGCTGATATTGCGCGTCAACTGCGAGGTGGTTTCTACCTCGGAGGGAACAACATCGGTTGCACCCGGAAGAAGGAGAACGTCGTCATAGGTCAGGCCAATCAGGCCAAAAGGATCTGTGCTCACACCATCATTTCTAGCACGTCGGAAGCCCCCACCCAAGGTGAGGCGCATAGTCTCACATCTGCTCCTGTCAGACTCGGACACATCGCGCCCATCGACATCCAAATTTCGCCGACCGCTCACTCAGTGTGAATTTGGACTATTCCAATAAAGGGCAATATCCGATAACCTCTATGTGTATTTCGAGCCAGATCCCTTCAAAGCAGATCGTGGATGTGGCAGATCGCCCGCAAGGGCATGGTGAGGACGTGATTGTGGTAGCTCGCATCAAGGATGTACAGGGCGCACTCGTAGATTTTTGGGATTGGCAAGTTCTGGGGTCGTGCAACACGATGGATCCAGAATTCTTCTTCCATCCGGAGGGTGAACGAGGTGGACCACGCAGGCGTCGGATCGAACGTGCCAAGCGGATCTGCCAATCGTGCCCGGTACTGGATGAGTGCCGCGAATACGCGCTAGCCCACCGGGAACCATATGGCGTATGGGGTGGCATGTCAGAGGAAGAACGCACGCGCGAGAATAGTAAGCGGCGGCGCTCCAAGGCCTCATAGGAGGTCTTGGCTCTGCCGCGAAAAGATATTCGCAGAGAACTTACACAAGAAGGGGGCGGATCCAATGCGGATCCGCCCCCTTCATCTTGCCTGAAACTCTTAGCGAGTCACCACTGCAAGCACGTCACGCTGGCTCAGAATGATGAAATCATCATCGCCGTACTTGACGTCCGTGCCACCGTACTTCGAATAGATCACAACATCGCCAACCGCAACGTCCATCGGGACGCGGTTGCCGTTGTCATCAACGCGGCCGGGTCCGACTGCAACGACGGTACCCTCCTGCGGCTTTTCCTTGGCGGTGTCCGGCAAAACAAGTCCGGACGCGGTGGTTTCTTCAGCTTCAACCTGCTGGATGACAATACGGTCATCAAGCGGCTTAATGGAGACCGACATTCGGCTACCCCTTCTTTGTCAAAAAATCGTGTCGCTGGCTAACCGCCGTCGCGGGGGCCGGTAAAAACCAGACGTAGCTTTTGCTACCTCCAGAACTCTAACCATCTTTTGGCACTCGTTCAAGGTGAGTGCTAGCCCGCGCGCAACCGCTCGCTAACTGCGAACGCGGACGGCCTTCGTTGAGTGGCATTCGCTCAGGAAGACTCGCCACGCCAGCGTATGAGACGATTGAGGTGTGTCATTCTCACAACTTCTCACCACCGACGGTCTCGACCTCCTCGATTCCCTACCCCCGTACGATTCAGATCAGGTCATGGCGCTCTCTAAGCGGCTACGCCGCGAAGGATACGACGCCGGGCTGATTGCAGAAGCGCTGACGCAGTTGAGATTACGCGAGCGCGCACTCGACAAGTTCGGACCGTTTGCGCAGCGGATGATCTTCACCAAGGACGGGCTGGAACAGGCGACGAGACTGTCCGTTGGCGCATTTCACGCTGACCGGTTCCGGGCTGCGGGTGCCACTCATATCGTGGACTTCGGCTCCGGAATTGGCGCCGATTCGATGGCCTTTGCCGCGCTCGGGTTTCGGTCCACCGCGATCGAGATAGATGAAAGCACCGCCGCAGCTGCACAACTGAACCTGAAACCATTCCCCGAGGTTGAGGTCCTGAACGCCGACGGCTTCGATAGCGACCTTGAGGCACTCGGCGCCGACGCGATCTGGATCGATCCGGCTAGGCGGCGGGACGGACGGCGGCTGAAAAATCCTGAGGACTGGCGTCCATCGCTGAGCGCGGCGATCGAGCTTGCGACACGATTCGATTCAGCGGGCATCAAAGTGGCGCCCGGTATCGACTATGACGCACTCCCCCAGGACGCGCTCGTCGAATGGATCTCTGTGGACGGCGACCTCGTCGAGGCAGTAATCTGGCTCGGTGCCGCAGCGGAAAAACCGGGCAGGCATGCTCTTGTCATCAATTCCACGAGCGGCGCCAACCGCTGGGACTCCAACGTGGCCGATCCGCGCGTGCCAGCCATTCACGTGATACCTGACGAATTGGGATTACTCATGTTCGAGCCGGATCCTGCGATCATCCGCTCAGGATCCATCGCCTCGATCTGCGAACAGTTCAATATCGCCCCCGTGGCCGATGGGATTGCCTACCTCACGGGCAATGAGCTGCTCGACTCCCCGTTCCTCCGGGGTTTCACTGTGGTCACTGTGCTCCCCCTGGAACCAAAGCCAATCCGCGCAGCGCTTTCCAAGCTCGGCGTTGGCCGACTGGAAATTAAAAAGCGCGGCACCGGTGTCGATCCCGAAATTTTCCGAAAGAAACTCAAGCTCGACCCCAAACTCCCCGGCGAGATGACCCTCATCGCCACGCCCACGATCACCGGCAAGCACCGCGCGATCCTTTGCGAACGCATCTAGTGCGCCCCTCCACCCAAGGTCCGACCGTGGCGGGGCTTTCCAACTAAGTAAGTCCAATTCGGGACCTCCTATCCTGAGACACCCACCACGCACACGCCAAAGAGGTTGATTTCCCTGCGGAAAAGTCGGAAGATTTCGGTATACCGAAAAGACTTATGAGGGCTCATGGAAAACGTACTTCCCGCATTTTTGCTCACATTGATGGCCGGCTTGGCTACCGGTGTTGGTGCCGCGTTTGCATTTCTTATTCGCAAGCCCACTCCCCGCCTGCTGTCCACGGCCCTCGGATTCTCGGCCGGCGTCATGCTGTACGTATCATTTGTTGAGATCTTGCCAAAGGCCCAAGAGGCCATGGCCAAGACCCAACCGCACGCGGACTGGCTCGCGGTTGGCGGATTTTTCATTGGCATTGCGGTCATTGCAGTGATCGACGCGATCGTTCCCGAGGTGTCCAACCCACACGAATTTCACGGTTCAGAAAACTTCCTCACCGAACCGGGCGACCCCAACATCTTGTACCGCCGGAACCCTGATTCACGCGCGAAGCTCTGGCGG
>JAAYGH010000216.1 GCA_012727825.1 Trueperella sp. | reverse complement strand
GATTGGAGACGATCGGCCAGCCACTCATTGCGCTTCTTCAAGCTCGCCCGGCCCTGTTCGCACTCGCACCCGCCGGCCGACACCACGGGCGAACACGGCTGCCCGTTCGGGGGCACAAAAAACTGCCTCGCACACGCCCACCAAAAATCGTGCATCGTCACAACAGTACAAATTCCTCGGGTTTTCGCTTCGTCGAGAAGGCTCGCCCCCAGGGTTTGGAGCGAGTGAAAGTGAACCACATCAGGTTCGACTTCATCCAGATAGTCGATGAAAGCGGCGATCACGGCCGGGTTATCGATATTGCGAGGGTCGTCCCAGCCCAAAAACTCGGCGTTCCCTATCCAGCGCACAGGCACATCACCGTCGGTGGAGTCACTCACCTGCAAACTCTCGGTACCGAGCTGTCCAGCGAACACGAACGTCTCATGCCCCCGCGCCCGAAGTTCACGTGCCAAGCGCTGCGGTATCAGCGCACCACCGGACACGAAATCGGGTGGGTAGTGGGCCGATACCTGCAGGATCTTCATGGAGCAATGCTAGCTCACGTACCATGAGCACATGAGCCCTGAACCCAGTGAGAACCTCGAGGACGAACTTCAACGATTGCGCGAGGAGATCCGTGTTCGAGACGCGATCATCGCCCGCCAAGCACACATTATTGCGAATGAAGATCACGTGCCGGGGCCACGGCACGGGGACAGCACATATACGAAAGCCGTGAATATCGTGCGCCCGCTCGTGAACAAGCTTCCTCAGCCCGTGAAGGACGCGGCATACACGGCCTCGCACAAGCTTCGTGACCTCACGGGTAACCAAGAAGGCGAGGCCCGCATGGAGGGTCGGCAAGTTTAGTGAAAAAGAGGCACTTTTCGGTGAAAAGCACCCGGTGATGTCACCATGTCACTAAAGTTGCGGCAAAAATGGCTGACTCACGAATAAGTGGCTACCCGCCCGCGCATTAACCGCGGCGGGCCACGTATCGACGCACGTTAACCGCGGCGGGCCACGTATCGACGCACCTTGCCCGCAGTCTCTCTGATACCCGTCTCTCGGATCGCTCGCACGGCCTTGCGTGCAAGCATGCCAAGTGAATGTCCACCACCGAGTGCGCCACCAGCTCGTCGATCCAATGAACGATCGGCTGCTTCCCACGGGTTCGCACAGTAATTGACCAGAGCCGCAAGCGTGGTTTCCCAACGGAAGGCCACCGCAGCGTTATCCACGCGCGTCGCAGTGGCGTGCAGGTCCCCGTCATTACCTAAGAGTTGGACGAAAGCTTGGGCCATCGCGTCCGGATCCTCCATCGGTACGGCAACGCCAAGCTCCTTCTCCTCGATGAGGTCCGCGAAGAAGTCGCCCTGCGTGGCGACCATGGGCAGACCCGCCCATAGGTAGTCGAGCATGCGGGTACGGAACGAAAAATCCGTTTCGAGTCCGGGCAGATGTGCGGATACCCCGAGATCTGCCTCCAGCAGGTAATTGTGCCGGTCGGAGTAGTCCACCCAGTCCTCGTTGAAGAACACGTGGGTGCCGGCCAAGCCGAGCTCGCTGGCTATGGCACGTGCGTCGCGCAGCATCTGCATTTCTGGCACGTCCGGATTCGGGTGCTTCGCCCCCATGAAGAACAAGCGAATGTTCGGCACCTGCTCGCGGGCGAGGTCGACCGCTCGGATGACGCTGAGCGGGTCAAACCAGTTATAGACTCCCTCGCCCCAGATCACGATCTTGTCGTCCTCGCCGATTCCTGGCACCACCCCACGGATCGCCTTGCGCGTGGCGCGAGGCTCCTCGGCGGGCACACCAAACGAGGCGACGTCGATGAGGTTCCGCAACTGGGGATCCGCCTCGTACGTCAGCGGATTGATGCGCCCGAGGGCGGCGAGGTGGCCGAGCCACATGTCGCGCTGCTTATCGGAGGCACAGAGGAAAAAGTCGCCGCCACGGACCTGGGTGTTGAGTTCGCGCACCGAGTGGTCCAAGGCTGCTTGGCGCTCGTCCATCGGGTGAAAGCGCTCCACCTGCAAGGATTCGATGTGGAAGGGATCGTAAAGATCCACTACGAGTTTGAAGTCGGAAGTGGTGAGCCACGGGAAGGTTTGCGCGAGGTAGCCCTGAATAATAACGACGTCGGGGCTACCCAGTTTGTCTTGAAAGTTCGCCACTTCGACCTCTTCAAGGTCGAAGCCGTCCCCGCCGCGATTGACAGCGCCAAAGGAATAGACAGACACAGCGTGGTCGGCAGCCAAGAGGCGCGCCATTTCCCACACACGAATCGCCGGGCCTGCCATTTTCTGCCCGAACGTATCCAGCGTGACGATCGCGATGTTCATCAGTTCTCTCCTTGGACCAGGTTGTTCCAGCCCGCATTGAGCGCGACGTAGCCGCCGCTGGCTTTGATCTCACCGCTTTTCACCGCAAAGCCGTTGGCCTCGCGCAGGTAGTCGAAGACGTGGGAGGTCGTCTTGTCCACGATCGACGCGTCGAGCATGAAGAGCCCCGGCAGCAGGTTGAGGTTCGACACGGTCAAGTCGATTGTGCCGGTGCCTGAAATTTGGATGATCGGGAAGTCAAGATCTCGTGTGTTGCCTTCCCACACTTTCGTGCCATCGGAGGAGGAGAGCGCGAGCGCGAAGACCGGCTGGGCGATCGGCTCGTGGG
>JAAYGH010000215.1 GCA_012727825.1 Trueperella sp. | reverse complement strand
TCCTTGAGGCGCTCATACGGATCGTCCATGCCTTCGGCTCCTGCGATTGACGCCGTGCGCATGACCTGCTGAATTGGCTCGGCGAGCACCTCCCAGGCGTGATCCAAGTCCTCGGCCAGACGCTCGGGGTGGGCATCCACGCCCGCCAGTCCGCGGCGAAGGTTCTTGACAGCGAGCAGCGAGTGCCCAAACCCCACGCCCAGGTTTCGGAGCGACGACGAATCGGTCAGGTCACGCTGCAGGCGCGAGGTGACGAGCGTGGAGCCAAGGGTGTCGAGGATCGAGCAGGAGATCTCAAGGTTTGCCTCCGCGTTTTCGAACCGGATCGGATTGACCTTGTGCGGCATCGTGGATGAGCCGGTCGATCCTTGTGCCGCCAAGTTCTGTTTCAAGTAGCCGAGTGAAATATAGGTCCAAAAGTCGGTGGCCACATTATGTGCAATCCGGTTGAACCGCGCAACATCGGAGAACAGTTCGGCCATCCAGTCGTGCGATTCGATCTGAGTCGTCAGCGGATTAAACGTCAGCCCAAGCCCCTCGACGAACTGCTTCGCGAGCGCCGGCCAGTCGGCGTCAGGTACCGACGCCACGTGTGCTCCGTACGTGCCGGTGGCGCCATTGAACTTGCCCAGATACGCAGTCTTTTCGATCCGCCCGAGCTGGCGGGTCAAGCGCCATGCAAACACGGCGAACTCCTTGCCGAGTGTGGTGGGCGATGCCGCCTGACCGTGCGTTCTTGACAGCATCGGGGTGTCGGCGTATTCGCGTGCTCGCTCAGACAGTTCGGCGACGAATGCCCGGGCCTCCGGTAACCAGACGTCCGCCACAGCGCCCTGAAGATTCAGTGCATAGGCGATGTTATTGATGTCTTCCGAGGTGGCGAAAATGTGGACGATCTCGTGCATCTGCGTCAGTGAGGTTTTCTCGAGCACACCCTGCGCGGCGTCCAACTTTTCTTTGAGGAAATACTCGACGGCCTTGACGTCGTGTCTCGTCTCTGCCTCAATCTCAGCCATGCGCGCGATATCGGCCTCGCCAAAATTTTCGACCAGCCCGCGCAGGTACTCGATCTCGTCGTCGCGTAACGTCGGCGCGCCCGGGAGCACCTCGTTGGCTGACAGGAAGATCAGCCACTCAATTTCGACCTTCAGGCGGTCACGGTTGAGTGCGGCCTCGGAGAGGTAGTTCAGGAGGGGAGCGGTTTCGGCGCGGTAGCGGCCATCAAGGGGACTGAGAGCAACGGAATCGGCAAAGTTCGTCATGCCCCGATTCTTGCACAATCGCTATAAGTAGGGTTTTGCTGTCCGAATCGTCTGGGCCCCATAACTACCGCCGAACAGTGCGGCGTGGATGATCAGGATGTGCAGCTTGTGAAGGCCGATGCGCTCCTGCCATCCATCTGCGAGCGGCGATGCGTCGTTGTAGCCCGCGTAAATGTCGGCTGCATGCCGGGCGCCAAATACGTGCAGTTGCGCGAGGTCCGATTCCGCGTGTCCGCCGTGGCTGGCGGGATCAATCACGACGCCGATCGGTCCCGATGCCGTGGCGGTTCGGATTTCGCCCGGTCCAGGGTAGGAGGGGGACCCGTTGGAGCCGACGCCAGTGCCGCCGTCGACGATCGAGTCCGGGGTCGCCCAGAGCAGATTGCCCGACCACAGGTCGCCGTGCAACAGTGCTGCGTCGGTATGGACGAGTGCGGGTTGTGGAGCGTCAAATGCGCCATCGCGAAGGCGTTGGGCGAGACGTTCGATGGTGTCGGCGTCGTCGTTGGAAAATGACCCGTTGCGAAGCGATGGCTGCACGTAGGGCAGGAGGCGGTCGTTCGCGTAGAACTCGCCGAAGGTCCGCCTGGGTGAACCGGCGGGGACCATCGGTAGCAGTGCGTGGCCCATGTGGCCGAGGTGGCCGAAGCGCGCCGCAAAGGTGGGCGGTTCTTCGCCGAACACGCGGGCGCCGGTGGGAGCGAAGGCGTGAGTGCGGGCAAGGCGGGCGCCAAACTCGCGTGCGGCGATAGCAGTGGGAGCCATTTCAGTAATGGCGTAGGTAGCGAGGGAGGTGGCCGTCGTCGAGGCGAGACGGGCAACCGGTGCTCCGCCGTGGCGAGCTGCGTGGGACAGTGACTCGAGGCCAGCGACCTCGTGGGCGATGGCCCGGTCGCTGGCCGATTTGGAAAACGTGCGGGGAATGCTAATCGCGCTCCGGCAGGACCGCGCCGAGGAACCAATTAATGACGCCGACGATGATGCCGGCGACCAGAGCCCACCAGAAGGAGTCCACGACGAGGGAGAGGTCGAAGAAGCCGGTCGTCCACGCCGTCAGCATGATCATGAGTGCGTTGACGACGACGAAGAACAGGCCAAGGGTCAGGAGGTAGAAGGGGAAGGAGAAAAATTTGACGATCGGGCGGACGAGCATGTTGACGATGCCCAAGATTGCTCCCGCGAGCAGGAAGTAGACCGCCTGCTGGCCAGTCGTGCCGATGTCTGCGAGGAATGAGTCAGCCGGCACCGAGCCCTCGAGCGCGACGCCCGAAAGCAGCAGGGTGGTGACCCAGAGCGCGACGGCGTTCACCGCCGCTGAAATGAGAAAGTTCATGCTTCTACTTTACGGCGTGATCGCGGGTCGTGGGTGGACGATGCGCTTGGGGTGAATTAAGGGCAAGATAAGACCATGACATACTTCCGCCCCGACATTGCAGACCTTCCCGCCTATGTAGCCGGGAAAAACCCTGAAGACCCAGACGTTATTAAGGTCTCGTCCAACGAAATGCCCTTTCCCACGTTACCCGGCGTTGCGGCGGCAGTGTCGGGGCGCATAGGGCAACTGGGCAATTATCCCGACATGGGCAATACCTTGCTGCGTGAAGCGATTGCTGCGTATCACGAGACCTCCGTGGCCAACGTGGTGGTGGGTAACGGTTCAACCGCCCTTATTGAGAAGTTTTTGACGGCGGTATGCACAGCCGGGTCTGAGGTCGTCATGCCGTGGCGGTCTTTCGAGGCGTACCCGATCGCAATCAGGGTGGCCGGTGGCACGCCAGTTCCTGTTCCGGTGCGCGCAGATGGCAAGCCGGATTTGGCGGCGATGCTCGATGCCATCACCCACAGGACTCGGGCCGTGATGGTATGCACGCCAAATAACCCGACGGGCGCGGCGCTCACCCACGAGGAGCTACACCGTTTCATGCGGTCGGTACCAAGCGAGATCCCAGTGCTTATTGACGAGGCCTATGTGGATTTCGTGGCGATGGACAACCCGGTGCGCGGCATCGAACTGACCCGGGAGTTCCCGAACGCCATCTCGTTACGGACCTTTTCCAAGGCGTATGGCCTGGCAGGAATCCGCGTGGGATATGCACTTGGTGCGGCCGACGTCATGGCAGGGTTTACCAAGGTGGCAACACCGTTTGGGGTGAACATGCTTGCCCAGACCGCCGCAGTGGCGGCCCTCCAAGAGCGGCCGGCCGTGGATCGGCGCGTTGCGACAATCGTTAAGGAGCGCGAGAAGCTCGTGCGCGCGCTACGCGCTCTCGAATGGAATGGGCCGGAACCGCAGGGAAATTTCGTGTGGTTTAACCTTGGTGAAGAGGCGGAAAGGTTTGCGCGGTTTTGTGCCGAGGAGAAGATCGTGGTGCGGACCTTCGCCGATGAGGGCGTGCGTGTGACGGTCGCTGAGCCACAAGCATCGCTCAGGTTGGTTCGCGCCTACAAGAAGTTCCGTGCCTAAAGAATCGTGAAGACGAGGGCGATCGACACAACGACTTCGCCGATTCCGATCGCCTTGGCTGAGAGCCATCCTTCTCGCTGGCCGTAAATCGGCACGAGCAGTGCCCGCAAGAAAATAATCACCCATAGCGCGGCCAGCCACCACGAGAACAGGCCGATGGCCGCGAGTGCCACAACGAAGACCATTCCGACGCCGTGGAAGACCGTGGTGGCGATGAGCCAGCCGCGCTCTCCGCGCTCGCGAATGTTCGTCTTCACGTAGAAGACTGTGCCGAGGAAGTACCAGGCGACCACGAGGGTCACGAGCCACGTCCATAGCCAACCGGTGAGCTCGCCGTTCGCAGATGAGCCGGGGAACATGGCGAGCGAAATGAGTGTTGGGTCAGATGAACCGAGGGCGCCGAATGCGGTGTCAGCGGCCGCGGTCAAGGTGGCATCCGAGCCTTGTGATCCGAGGCCGGGCCAGTGAGGCAGCGTGTCCATGAGGAGGCCTGTGCCCCACAGACCGCCCTGCCCGCCGGTGCCGATGTCGTAAGCAACCGGTAGCGTCAGACCGGCCGCGCCCACCGTGGCTATGTTGTTGACCATCGATCGGTCTTTGCGGTTCATCGACGCCCACACGGTGGTTGCGATGAGTGGCAGGAACAGTGGGATCCACCAGACTGCGTACGGCGCGGTCACTAGCACGCCAATCGCAAACGGCACGGTGCCCAGAACATAGGCACGAACCGGTGGGAAGTACCGCGCTCTGCGTTTAGACCTCAACCACATGCCCGTGGCGAAGAAGGCGAAGTATCCCACCCACCACAGGCCCAACAGCATGAGGTGTTCCCAAACGAAACCGCCAAGTATCACGCCCAGAAGCACTGGCACGGTGATCATCGCCCACGCGCCGTGGTAGTTCGGAATCCAGCCGGGGCTGGGTCGCTTGCGAGCAGGTTTGCCACGCCTTGTGGAAGGCGTGCGTGCGGGCGTGATAGATGCAGACTGTTCGTAGGGCGGGTGGTGGTCGGTCATGCCTGCGATGGTACTCGCTCGCGCAAGGTTTCGCCCAAGCTCGTCTAGCTGCCTAGCGGCCTGGCTGCCTAGCTGCCCAGAAGACGCGGCGCCGTTAGAAAATTCGATCGGTAGCCCGCGTCAGATTGAACCCGTGTCCGGACATCTCGGACCAGCAGGTCACGCCGTCCTGTTCGAGCGTGCATGCGAACCCGTTGAGGGCAACGGCTGTGCCGTAGTCGTAGATTGCGTTGGTGCGCACGAAGTACTGGCAGTCGGCGTCAACCTCACCCTCGGCTCCCACGGAGTAGGTGGCGGTGATGCCCTCGCACTGGCCGGGCGATGGGTAGTCGTAGACGTAGATCGAGCATTCGACGTTGGCGTTGTTGATCCGGCAGTGAATGTTAGACGCCGGGGTGGTGAAGGCAACTGCTTCGATCGCGCCCTCGGGTGCGGGGCGAACAGGGGTAGGTTCCTCGGTTGGTGAGGGTTCCTCGCTCGGTGAAGGCTCCTCGGTCGGCGTCGTGTCAGTGGGCTCGGCACTCGCCTCGACTGTTGCCGCGCCTGCAGGGGGCGCCGGCGTCTCGCCGTCGTCGCCCAGGTCCCGGCCCTGGCCGATGACGTTCGTATAGAAGATGAACGTGACGACGAGGAATAAAATGGCGGCGGAGGCGATGAGGAAATAGAGGGGTCCGCGTGACTTCGGCTGAGAAGGGGCCGGGTCTTCCCCGTGATCGGGTAGCCAGTTGTCAGTCATGGGGACTCCTTGTACGTGGCAATAGTGAGCTTGCCGCCATACTAATCCACGAGTTGGACCCGTGCGTCCGCTTGCCGGGTGATGAATCCTCGCGTGTTGCCCTTTAGAATGGCAACGGACATTCCTCAACTGCAAGGAAGTAACATGCACGCACTCGCCAGTGGTCAGTTTGATGACGACGAAATGGCCAAAGCTTCTGACCTCATTGGTCGGGTGAGATCTATCTTCGAAGGTCGCGTGGTGGGGCAGGCCGACCTCTCGCGAGCCTTGATCACGACCTTGATTGCCCGTGGGCACGTGCTACTTGAATCGGTGCCAGGTCTTGCGAAGACGACGGCGGCTGTGACACTTGCGGACGCAATCTCCGGGTCGTTTTCGCGCATTCAGTGCACGCCGGATCTCATGCCGAACGACATCGTGGGCACACAGATCTATTCGTATGAGACAGGCGAGTTCTCAACTCAGCTCGGCCCGGTGCACGCGAACATGGTGCTCCTCGACGAGATCAATCGATCCTCGGCAAAGACCCAGTCGGCGATGCTTGAGTCGATGCAGGAACGCCAGACCTCGATCGGCGGCACCATTTACAAGCTACCTAATCCGTTCATGGTGATGGCGACCCAGAACCCGATTGAAGAAGAGGGCACCTACGTCCTGCCCGAGGCTCAGATGGATCGCTTCCTCCTCAAGGAGGTCCTCACCTACCCGAAGCCGGACGAAGAATTCGACATCCTGACAAAGACGGCAGAGGGCACCTTCGGCCACCCCGATGGCGTGGAAGCAATTTCCACCGACGACGTGCTCTACCTGCAGGGCGTGGCCCGCCGCGTGTATGTGGACGAGTCGATTAAGCGCTACATCGTGGACATCATTAACACCACGCGCGGTCAGGGCCCGCGCCCGCTATCCGAATTTCAGAAGTACGTGCGCGTGGGATCATCCCCGCGTGGCGGACTCGCCCTCATGCAGGTGGGCCAGGCGCTCGCGTTGCAGGATGGCCGCAACTACGTCGTCCCTGAAGACATCACGCGCCTCCGCCACGAAACTCTTCGCCACCGCCTCGTGCGCACATACGACGCCCTGGCGAACAACGTCACGCCCGAATCTCTGATTGACGCCGTCTTTCAGGCTGTTCCTACCCCGTAGGCTCGCGGCCGGGAGATTGAGTGATCCAGTGAGGCGACTTTCCGATCAATCCAATGCAACGCGCGCGGCCCTTGTGCGCGCGAAGGTCGCGTTGCCAGTGATTCGGCGTGCCTCCGGAATGTTTGAAGGGCATCACGCCTCGATCTTCACGGGTCACGGACACGACTTTGAGGATCTGGTTGATTACCAACACGGCGACGACGTGTCAGATATTGACTGGAACACGTCGGCTCGCGCGGGGCACCCGATCATTCGTCGTTTTGAGCGTGAGTCGGACATGTACACGCAGCTCGTGATTGACACGGGCCGCGAGATGAAGGGCGCCGCTCCCTCGGGTGAGGTGAAGGCAGACATTGCGATGTTCGCTGCCGACATCCTCGGCTACCTTGCGATTCATCGCGGCGACCGGCTCAGTGTCGTGTACGGCGACACCGATGGCGTCACCCGGATGCCCGCCCGCAACGGCAACAACCACCTCGACTTCTCACTTGACTCCGCCCAAGAACGTTTCGACACCACCACTGGCACGTCAGCGGTCTCGGCCATGCTCGAAGAAGTTTTGCGCGTCCCGCAACCGCGCGCCCTGCTCCTCGTCATCACCGACGAATACTGGCCGGACCTGCCCGACGGGCACACCCTGCGCCGCATTCGGACGAAGCATGAAGTACTCGTCATGCGGGTAGCCGATATGCCCGTCGCCGCCCGGGGTGTCCGCCACATGGTCGACGCGCTTGACGGTTCTGAAATCCCTGCCTTCCTGCGCGACGATCAGCAACTTCGCCGAGACCTTGAACGAGACAGGCAGCGAGCCCACGAGTTTGCCCGTGACATCCTCCGTACCACCGGAATTCGCCACATGACCGTGAGCTCGTCCG
>JAAYGH010000214.1 GCA_012727825.1 Trueperella sp. | reverse complement strand
GATTACGAACCGTCCTACCGTGCGTGGCTCGCCGATTTTGATGCTCGCGGAGTCAGCCACGTGGGCCTCGGCTACATCTCAGCAGGGCAATCGCAACACGCGACGGCCGCCACCGGCCCCGACGAGGAAAATCTCGACAGTGCCACCCAGGCAACCTCGAACTCTGACGCGCCGTTCTTTCTTGGTCAGCATTTGCGGGGCACGCCACCCTCGGACCTGCATGCTTACATCGAGTCGATCTGGCTCCAGCGTGACCTGACGCCAGCCGACCTCACGGCATTGGCTCCGGTCGCCACCGATGTCGTCGAACACCGTTTTTATCACCCAGGTGAGTCTGATCCGTGGATTATCAAGTTCACCCAGACGAATGGATTCGGCGAAGAAATACTTGCCACCACAGCGCTTGCGGGCTTCGTCTCGGTGGCAGACGGGGATCTGACCACGGGGCAAATTATTGCCGCTCTCGCGGAACTGTTATCGGAGGACCCTGCTACGCTCACATCGCAACTTCTTCCGGAAGTTGTCGAAATGAGACGGTTAGGTATGCTGACATTCGTTGACCCACACTGCGAGTAACCTTGACGACTCGCCCTGCTGTGAACGTAATGTGGGTACGCAGCACAAATTTTAGAACTGAAGATTTTCAAGAGCGCAACTGAACGGGACCACATTCAGCGGCCCCGGATTGGGGCAGAGCTGACGGATAGTAGGCAGAGCTCGCGGCTAGATAGCTGAGCTCGCGGATAGAAAGAGGAATGCATGACGAAGCTTGTCATCGTCGAGTCTCCGGCGAAAGCACGGACGATCGGGAGCTATTTGGGCCCCGAGTACGTCGTGGAGGCGAGCATTGGCCATATCCGTGATTTGCCGCGCCCGTCGGAGTTGCCCGCCGATATGAAGAAGGGTCCGTACGGCAAGTTTGCCGTGAACGTGGATGACGATTTCGATCCGTACTACGTAGTGAGCCCGGACAAGAAAAAGAAGGTCACGGAGCTACGCAAGCTCTTGAAGGATGCGGATGAACTGTATCTCGCAACCGATGAGGACCGCGAGGGTGAGGCCATTGCCTGGCACCTTCTAGAAGCGTTGAAGCCGAAGGTGCCGGTCAAGCGAATGGTCTTCCACGAGATCACGAAGGAAGCGATTGATCGCGCGCTGGAGAACACTCGCGATATCGATACTGAGCTTGTGGATGCGCAGGAGACTCGCCGTATTCTGGACCGCCTCGTGGGGTATGAGGTCTCGCCGCTGCTGTGGCGCAAGGTTGCTCCGAGCCTCTCGGCGGGCCGCGTCCAGTCTGTCACCACACGTATCGTGGTGGAGCGCGAGCGCGAGCGGATGGCGTTCGTGGCGGCATCGTATTGGGATGTCGCGGTTGACCACGCTAAGGATGGCGAGGCGTTTGAATCAAAACTCCATTCGCTTGACGACGCCCGGATCGCCTCGGGCAAGGATTTTAACGACGACGGCGAACTTAAGCCCAAGCCGCAGAAAGACGGCGTTCGCACTCTCAGCGAAGCGGACGCAATTGCGATTGCAGAGGCTTTGAAGACGGCGGACTCGTCGGTGGCGTCGGTGGAGACGAAGCCCTATCGTCGGCGTCCGGCAGCGCCGTTCACCACGTCGACGCTTCAGCAGGAGGCCTCGCGCAAGTTGCGGATGAGTTCTCGCGACACGATGGGGATCGCGCAGTCGCTGTATGAAAACGGTTTTATCACCTACATGCGAACAGATTCCACGAACCTGTCGGGCGAGGCGATGTCGGCTGCGCGCACGCAGATTAGGGAGCTGTACGGCGCTGCGAGTTTGCCGGATAGGCCACGCGTGTATGCGTCGAAGTCGAAGGGTGCGCAGGAGGCGCACGAAGCTATTCGCCCGGCCGGTGATTCGTTCCGTACGCCGCAGCAGGTGGCGAGCGAGTTGCGCGGGCGAGAGTACGCGCTGTACGAGTTGATTTGGAAGCGCACGGTCGCATCCCAGATGGCGGATGCGACGGGTTCGACGGCGTCGGTGCGGCTTTTGGCCGATATTGGCGGCGCTGGCGGGGCACAGGAAGCCACTCTGGCGGCTTCGGGCACCATAATTACGTTCCGCGGATTCCTTGCGGCTTACGAGGAGTCGACGGACAAGAAGCGGTACGAGGCGCAGTCGGAAGCTCGGTTGCCAGATCTGCACGAGGGTGAAATCGTGTCGAACGAGGAGGCTACGGCCAACGGCCATGAGACCACTCCGCCACCGCGTTACACCGAGGCGTCCCTTGTGCGCACGTTGGAGGAAAAGGGTATTGGTCGCCCGTCCACGTATGCGTCCACCATTTCGACGATCATCGATCGAGGTTACGTCTATCGCAAGGGCCAGGCGCTCGTGCCTAACTGGCTCGCGTTCTCGGTGGTGCGCCTGCTAGAGGACAACCTTCCTGACCTAGTGGATTATGATTTTACGGCCGACATGGAGACGGATCTCGATGGCATCGCGACCGGCGAGAAGGGTCGCGTCGAGTATCTTGATTCCTTCTATCACGGAGGCGGCGACACGCAGGGCCTGCACGGCCGAGTTAGCGGCCTGGGCGATATTGACGCCCGCGCGGTCAATACGATCGAGCTCTCTGATCGAGTGGCGGTGCGTGTGGGTCGCTACGGCCCATACCTTGAAGAGGTCGATGACAAGGGCGAGATGAGCCGGCGGGCGAATATCCCCGAGGATATTGCGCCCGACGAATTGACGATCGAGAAGGCGAGCGAACTCCTTGACGCCGCGATGCAGGAAGACCGGGAACTGGGCACCGATCCGGAAACCGGCTACTCGATCGTCGTCAAGGATGGTCGCTTTGGCCCATACGTGTCGGAAGTTCTTCCCGACGACGCGGTGGCCTACACGGCCACAGGCCGCGTGTCGAAGGTGAAGCCGAAGCCAAAAACGGCTTCGCTATTCGCTTCGATGAGCCCGGATACGGTGACGATCGAGGACGCGCTCAAGCTCCTCTCGCTGCCTCGTGAGGTGGGCGAGTCCGAGGGCGAGATGATCATCGCGACAAACGGCCGGTATGGCCCGTACATGAAGCGTGGCAAGGATTCGCGCTCATTGGAGACTGAGGATCAGATATTCGGTATCACGCTGGAGGGGGCCGAGAAGATTTTCTCGGAACCGAAAAAGCGTGGCCGTGCTGCTGCCCGTCCGCCGTTGGCTGAGCTGGGCGTGGATCCGGTCTCAGGTGGAACGATTCTGCTCAAGGATGGCCGTTTTGGTCCATATGTCACGGATGGCGAGGTTAATGCCTCGGTTCCCCGTTCGGATGACATCAATCAGATAACGCCGGAGCGTGCCCAGGATCTGCTTGTTCAACGTCGTCTGAAGATCGCCGAGCAGGGTGGCCCAAAGGCACGCAACAAGACGAAGAACACCGTGCGCGCAAAGGGTCGCAAACCCGCTGCTAAGAAGCCTGCGGCCAAGAAAACAACGAAGAAGTAGCAGGGCGATCAACACGGTGAAAAATACTGCACGGTGACTTCACGAGTCAGGAAGGCATAGTCGGCAATGGCAGGACTCTTCATCTCCTTTGAGGGCGGCGATGGGTCGGGCAAGTCCACGCAGGTGGAGTTGCTCGCCGTCGCGTTGGCTGACGCCGGGCGCGAGGTCGTGGTGACCCGCGAACCCGGTGGAACGGAGATGGGCGTCCAGATCCGCAATCTCCTCTTGCACGGAGATGACATGGGTCCGCGCGCCGAGGCGCTGTTGTATGCTGCCGATCGATCCCACCATGTGCAGTCAAAGATTCGCCCGGCGCTAGATCGTGGGGCAGTTGTGGTGACCGACCGTTTTCTCGATTCTTCTGTTGCCTATCAGGGCGCCGCACGCGATCTGGGAACTGAGGAAGTTCGAGATCTCTCGCTGTGGGCCGTGGCTGGCTTGCTTCCGGACATCACTTTCCTTCTGGACGTCTCCGCAGAGGTTTCAGCCGAGCGTGCGGTGGCTCGTACCGGTGGGAAGCTTGATCGCCTCGAACGGGCAGGCGCCGACTTCCACGACGCGGTGCGTGAGCAGTACCGTCTGCTGGCCGAACGCGAACCGGATCGGTTTTATATTCTTGACGCCTCCCGCACGCCGGAGGACCTTGCGGCGGAGATCAGCGGCGTCGTGACGATGCTCATTGAGGGGCAAGCATGAGCGTTTTTAGTGATCTTGTGGGCCAGGAGCACGCGATTGAGGAGTTGTCCCGTGCGGCTCGTGCCGCGCGCGGGATTGCTACGGGGTTTCACGACGACGCCACGGCGGTGACGTCCGAGGCGGATCCGCTGGCGTTTGGTGTGTCCGCTATGAGTCACGCGTGGTTGTTGACTGGTCCGCCGGGTGCGGGTCGGTCGCTTGCGGCGAGGGCGTTCGCGGCGGCGCTCCAGTGCACGGAGGAGGAACCGGGAGCGGGTGAGTGCGCGCAATGCAAGGCCGTGCTTGGCAATAATCATCCGGATGTCACGTGGCTGACCACCGATCTCGTGACGATTAAGGCGGACGAAGTCCGCGAATACGTGGCTAGTTCTTATCAGGCACCGAGTTCGGGTACGTGGAAAGTTTTCGTTATCGAAGATGCTGACCGCATGTTGCCACGCACCACGAACGTGTTGCTTAAAGCGATCGAGGAGCCTGGTCCGCGGACGGTCTGGATTTTGTGTACGGCGTCGGTTGCCGATGTTCTTCCCACGATCCGTTCGCGCACGCGCAACATTAACCTTGTGACCCCATCTCCGGAAGACATCGCCCGCCTGCTTGTTGAACGCGAAGGTGCAGACCCGGAACGGGCGCTGGTGGCGGCTCAGGCGGCGCAGTCTCATATCGGCGTCGCGAAGGCACTGGCAACTGACCCGGCCGCGGCCGCGGTTCGAAAGAAGACCTTGGACGCCGTCGTCGGGATTCGGACGACCGGGGACGCGGTACTAGCGGCCATGGTGCTCACGGATCTGGATGCGATGCGGGGCTCGGAGGGCGCGAAGTCTGACGAGGAGGCGGTGGAGAAGGAGATCGCGGACAGGCTGGCCGCGATGGGCCTCGAGGCCGGGGCGCGCGTGCCGGCGGCGTTGAGGAGCCAGGTCAAGGCAGCGGGCGTGGATTCCAAGCGAAGAGCAACGCGCCATCGGCAGGATCTGATTGACCGCGAGTTGATTTACATGATGTCGTTTTATCGTGATGTGCTGGTGACGCAGTTGGAGGCGCAGGTGTCACTGGTCAACGCGGATTATGCCTCGGCAATATCGCGGATTGCGGCTGACACGACGCCAAGCACGACCCTGGTGAGGATCGACGCGCTGGGTGAGGCGCGCGAGCGGTTGCGCGGGAATGTGGCGGTGCAGCTGCTCATGGAGGCGGCGCTGGTGGAGCTCCGCGAACGATAGTTTTCCACCGAATGGTTCGTGGGGGGATCATTCCACAAGATGAGGTCTGGGAGTGATTGTGCTGGTGAAATGGCTTAGATTTAAAGGGTGAAACTCAAACCCATTGCTTTGCTGGCAGCCACGGCCCTTGCCCTTACCGCGTGCGTGAACACGGTCGACGTGCAGTCGCGGGAATCGGACGCGCCCCAGGCGACGCCCACTCCCGCTGACACCCCTGATCCAGAACCGACGCCGATGGCCGATGCAGTGGCGATCGATGCGCCGATGCCTGAGGTTCCCGATGGCCTTGAGGAATTCTACGGTCAAGATCTCGTCTGGTTTGAGTGTGATGGCTTTGAGTGCGCCGATGTGACGGTGCCGATGGATTACGAGAACCCGGACGGTGAGACGATCACGATCCGCATGAAGAACGCGGCTGCGACGGGCGAAGCGATCGGAAACTTGCTGGTCAACCCGGGTGGTCCTGGTGCGTCTGGGCAGGATATGGCTGATTTCGCGAACCTGTATTTCTCTGATGACATCGTCGAGAGCTTCAATGTGATCGGGTTTGATCCGCGCGGTGTGGGAGATTCGGCGCCGGTGGAGTGTTTGGACGACGCCGATTTGGCAGCGTATTTGGACAGCACCTTCCCAGACACTGACGAGGGTGAAGCGCAAGCAATGGAAGCCGTGAACACGTTGGTTGCCGGGTGCGAGGCCAACACTGGCACGTTGCTCGAATTCGTTGGTACTCGCGAGGCTGCTCAGGACATGGACGTGCTGCGGCACGTGCTTGGTGATCCGCGGTTGTACTATGTCGGATTCTCGTATGGCACGTCGCTCGGTGGCATGTATTCGGAGCTCTTCCCACAGAATGTGGGGCGCGTGATTCTTGACGGTGCAGTGGATGATTCCATTCCAAGCTTCGACCAGACGGTGGCGCAGGCGAAGGGCTTCGAGCAGGCGCTCGATGCCTATATTGAAAGCTGTATTGCGGGCGGCGATTGTGTTCTTGGAAGCACGCTTGTGGAGGCGCGTGCGACGGTGTCCGAGCTGTTTGAGAATATTGAAACTACTCCCATTGCGGTGGGTGATCGCGAGCTCACGCAAACGGGCTTGTTTTACGGCGTCGCGATGCCGCTTTACGACGACACGGCGTGGTTCGCTCTCGACATCGCATTTGACGAGATCGTCAACGGGGGGTCGGGAGATATGTTCCTGACGATGTTTGATCTCTACATGTCGCGCGAGGGCGATTCATTCGCAAACAATATGGTCGAGGCAAATTGGGCGATCAATTGCGCTGACGCTCACGTCACGGGCGATCTGTCTGAGTGGGAGGCACATGCTGACCAGCTCGCGCTCGAGGCGCCAATCTTCGGTGAGGTCATGGGCTACTCGCAGTACATGTGTTCGATCATGCCCGGCGGCGAAGACGGCCCACTCGGACCGTTCGTAGCGGCTGGGTCGGAGCCGGTCGTCGTCGTTGGAACAACGGGAGATCCGGCAACGCCGTACGAATGGTCGGAGGCGTTTGCTGCCAACATGGACAACTCGGTATTCGTGACGTGGGAGGGCGAAGGCCACACCGCGTACGGGCGTGCGGGGGACTGCATTAACGGAACATTGGATGCGTATCTACTGCGCGGCGAGATTCCGGAAGATGGCCTGACCTGCGGGGCAACCGAATAGGTGTGCGAAATTTAGCCGAGGCGGTCAAGATCACGTCGTGGTATTTGAAAAACTGCATGCCAGTTAGGTAAGTTTATTTGGCTGAAGCAGGCCACCTTAGCTCAGTCGGTAGAGCGTCTCACTCGTAATGAGAAGGCCGCGAGTTCGATTCTCGCAGGTGGCTCAACACATGAAAGCCCCGTGGCTACTAATAAAAGTAGCCACGGGGCTTTTACTATGTCCAGTCAGCCACAACCATAAAGGTCAGCCATCAGGACACCCATCCGAAAACTCCAACACGACGACGGGTAACCCCTCGTGCATGGATCCGAACCTAGAACTGGTATCCGAGTTCCGAGAGTAGTTCTGGCGTCATGTTGTCGAAGAGGACGTGAATAATCTGGGCGCCGGAGCCAACGAAGGAGAAATGCCAGTTGCCATCTTGCTTCACAGACACGAAGCCGAGGTTGCTCAGATCGATGTCGATGTTGGTGTAGGCACCGATGTTCTCCTCAACGACCTGATCGAGGCAGTAGCTTTCCGAGTAGCCCGAAGGCTCGTTGATCTCTACGCACAGTTCATTGAGACGGATCTCGCCTGACCCATATGGTTCATCCGATACAGCGACCACAAAGTTGTCCGGTAACAGAATCGCCTGATCGTCGGTTGTGGACACGATTTTTCCGCCGCCCGTGATTTCCAGGTCAATTCCGGTAGCGCCTCGGCCGTTGCCTCCCATCTTGCTCGAGTTCAACCCATCAAACAGCGTCGAGTGCAAGCCAAGGAATCGACGCTCTGCCAGTGGCAAGGAGGCGATGAACTGCTCGGGATCACCAGTGCTGTACATGTCTTCTAAGCCCCGGGCCAGCGTCTGCACGGATTCTTCGGGAGTGTCGGCAGGCGCAGCGTCGGGGATAGTTCCATACCTGTAGGGGCCAGGGTTGTAGTAGCTGCTCTCGTAGTCGATACGAATGAATTCACCGAACGAGAGAAGCGGGGAAAAATACCAGTTTCCGTTCTCTTCAACGGCAACCATCGGGATGCCATTGACTGAGTCATTCGAGTAGTCAGAGAAGTAGCTGATGTCTATTTCGATCGGCCAGACGTCATCGGAGCCATAGCCAAATAAATCTCGCTGTAGCTCATAAAGTAGCTCATCAACTTCAGCCGGTGAAAGCCCCGATGTATCGGCATTTTGCTCGGCGAGTTCGTTCCACAGGCGTGCAACTTCTTCCTTATCGCCATCTGTTCGAATCGTGCCATCGAGAACCTCGACGCGAACGATTCCGTCAGCGATTTCTACCTCATCAAATTCGAGGCCTTCGACCTTGATGTCCATGGCCTTCCAGACGTCTCCAATATCGGTGGCATCACCAGGCGATTCTGTTGCATTTTTGAATCGTTCCTGAACCTCGACAGAATGCTCAAAGAGGTCGCGGATTGGAGTAATCTCGCTTGGCGCAATCGAGCCGTACAGACTCACGCCATCGCCTTCCACCGCGGCGGTGATAAACATTTCGACGGCTTCTTCGGGACTATCCGCACCATTGAGTTTGCGGCCGAACGCCAGCCAATATACGAGGCTGAAGATCAGCGCCAACGCTACGATTGTGGCGATGACGGCCACGATGATTTTCGTGCGGCGTGATTTCCTAGGTTTTTCGCTCACCTGTGCACCGGCGTAGCCCTGCGGGTATGGGCCGCCGGGGTAGCCCTGTGGATCCTGGTAGCTAGGCGGGTAGCCCTGCGGATTCTGGGAGTTAGGCGGGTAGCCCTGCGGATTCTGGGAGTTAGGCGGGTATGCCTGATAGCCGGTGCCGTAGGTTGGCTCTTGGCCGGCAGTGCCAAACTCACCCGGCGCGCTTCCGGAACCGCCTGGCTGCCCCGAACCGTAACCGGCGGGTTGGGAGTTGATCCACTGGGTCAGATCGGGACTCGCATGTGGGTGGTGCACAATTGCGGCCCAAAAATCAGGATACTGCGCCGCGATTTCTCGTAGCCGTTCCGCAGGTGTATTGGGGTCAGAAACTTCTTGCCATGCTTCATTACGGGGATCCACAGGGTCCTACCTCACGTCGGTGAGAATGCTTTGTGATGGGGGAAAGACTACCAGTGCTGTTGGGCTCGCGAAGCAACGTCCAATCCCGGATTTTGCTCGGTACGAGTGGGGTACAGCTAGATTCGATCGGTCACCTACGGTACGCCTCGGCCCATGGAGTATTGTTGTTGGCACAGCAATCGAAGTGAGGCAAAATGTACGTTGCGAAACAGCATTCAATGAATAATGCGGTAGCTCTCGACGTCGCGCGTTCCATCGGCGTCGGCCAACTCATAACCTTAGGTGAAAACGGTTTTAACGCTACGTTTGTACCCTTTAATCTGGTGGAGCGAGACGGCGTCGTTCACCTC
>JAAYGH010000213.1 GCA_012727825.1 Trueperella sp. | reverse complement strand
GCTCACAATAGCGACCACGGCCGCCGCTGCGAAGGCACAGGGCTATTCCCTCCAGGACAAGCTTGACGAGCTCGCCCTCCGCCACGGCGTCTACCACACGGCACCCGTGACGGTTCGGGTGGACGACCTGTCGATCATGCCGGCCACGATGGCCAAGGTTCGCGCCACGCCACCCACCGAGCTCATCGGAATACCCGTAGCACAGGTGGATGATCTGGCACAAGGATCGGCGGATCTGCCACCGACGGACGCGTTGCGTATCGTCACTGCGGAGGGAGACCGAGTCATCGTGCGCCCGTCGGGCACCGAGCCAAAGGTCAAGTGCTACCTCGAGGTCATCGTGCCGGTCGCCAGTGCAGAGCAGCTCCCGCAGGCCAAGGTCGCCGCAGCGCAACGCATGGAGCGCTTCAAGGCAGACGTCAGTAAGATGCTCACCCTCTAACGAACGCGGGTGTTTTATTGGGGGCTGGAACCGTCATCGGTTCCAGCCCCCACAGGTTCTAGCCCGCAATAAATGCCCAGTCGCCTGCGCGGAGGTCGTTTAGAATCCCTCAATCACCGCACGCGAGGAGGACAGGCCGAGGCGTGTAGCGCCAGCCTCGATCATTTCCTTCGCGGTCTCAGCGTCACGGATGCCACCCGAGGCCTTGACCTCGAGTTCGTCTCCCACGGTGTCCTTCATGAGCTTCACGGCCGCAGCCGAAGCTCCACCTGCCGGGTGGAAGCCCGTCGAGGTCTTGACGAAGTCAGCTCCCGACGCCATGGCGCACTTACACGCCGCGACGATCTCCTCATCCGTCAATACAGCGGACTCGATGATGACCTTGAGCACCGAGAAAGGAATCGCGTCGCGAACCACAGCGATGTCGTACTCGAGGGCGTCCCAGTCGTGCTCCTTGGCATATCCGAGATTGATAACCATGTCGACTTCATCGGCGCCCGCCGCCACTGCTCGAGCAGCCTCGGCCGCCTTCACTTCAGACACGGTAGCTCCCGACGGGAAGCCGGCGACCACGCACAGTTTGACGTCACCAAGGTCAACATCATCTGGCAGGGGAAGCATCGAGGGTGACACGCACACAGAGTACGTGCCGAGCTCCTTCGCCTCCTTTACGAGGGTTGCCACATCGTCGAAGGTTGCCTCCGGTTTTAGGAGAGTGTGGTCAATCATTTTCGCTACGTCCGTCATTGGACTCCTTCACTGGTTGGGAGCACCGCCCACACGAGGTGGGTCCAGTGTCCGAATGCGGACAGGGGCTTTCGCCGTTCCGCCATTGCAAATATGGGAACACGATAAACATACCCCGTTCCCGGGTTATAGATTGCCAACTCTGGGATTCCCTCAGGTGTGAGGCCACCGCCTGGCATCGCAAGCACCACATGGCGTGGCACGGCGCGTTTCAGCCCGCCCGCGAGGTCTCCGC
Source organism: Trueperella sp. (assembly GCA_012727825.1). Lineage (GTDB taxonomy): Bacteria > Actinomycetota > Actinomycetes > Actinomycetales > Actinomycetaceae > Trueperella. The sequence continues at coordinate 12,249 of JAAYGH010000213.1, read as the reverse complement.
CCGTGTACAGAGGCACTGGCATCCCCATGCCGGTCGCATGGTAGATCCACTGAATAATGGCCTTGCCGCGCTCCGTCGTCGTATCTACGGGCGTCTGCAAATACGGACCCATCGCCTTCGCGAGAGTCCACGGCGGCGTTCCGTACCGGTGCGGCCACCCCACGGGCCCAAGAGCGCCTCGCCTGAGCTCGGCAAACAAAGCGTGTTCCACCACGGCGATGCCCTCGTTCGCCACCCGTTCGGCGAATACCGCATCCGTCAGTGCACGGGAGACCAACAACGCCATCGCACCGCAAGTTTCCCTGGTGGACTGCTGTGCCAGCTGCCCACCAATCTCGAGCGGCTCGCCATACGACGCGTATTCGTCCATCGCATCGCGCGCATCTGCTGGAATCTGCTCCGGCCACATGAGCGCCACGGATGTATGAACGGGCCGGGCGAGCCGCGCGAGAAGAGAACTGAGGTTCACTGTGCCCCTGTTAAACAACCCGATCGAGGATGACGGACTCGCGAGCCTCAAACGCCCCGCCAATCTCGATTCCGCCGTCCAACGATTCAAGAGCACGTGGCATGCGGTCTTCCTCGTCAGTGTGAAGGGTCATCAGAACCTGACCCTTCGTCACCGCATCGCCGGGTTTGGCGAACAGCTCGATGCCAGCCGCGGCCTGGACGGGCTCGGACTTGACGGCACGGCCTGCGCCAAGGCGCCACGAGGCCACACCAACAGCGAGAGCATCAAGTGTTGACAGCACACCATCGGACTGAGCGATCACGTCATGCGAGTGCTTGGCAGTCGGCATAGGAGCGTCCGGGTCGCCGCCCTGCTCCTCGATCATCTGGCGCCACACGTCCATTGCACGGCCATCCTTGAGGGCCTGCTCAACGTCCGCGTCAGGCTGACCAGCGGCATTCAGCATTTCGCGTGCAAGTGCGATCGTCAGTTCGACGACGTCGGACGGGCCGCCGCCCGCGAGAACTTCGACCGACTCCTCGACCTCGAGACCGTTACCGATCTTCAGACCAAGCGGGGTGGACATGTCCGTCAGGAGTGCCGTGGTCTGCACGCCAGCGTCCAAGCCGAGATCGACCATCGTGCGCGCGAGTTCGCGTGCCTGCTCGATGTGCTTCATGAACGCGCCAGATCCGACCTTGACGTCGAGCACGAGCGAATCGGTACCCTCCGCAATCTTCTTGGACATGATCGAGGACGCGATCAGCGGGATGGTATCCACAGTGGCAGTGACGTCGCGCAGCGCATACAGCTTCTTGTCGGCGGGTGCCAGCCCGGCGCCCGCGGCGCAGATCACCGCGCCACTGCCCTTGCCGAGCCGATGCATGATCTCGTCATTAGTCAGGTCGGCCTGCCAGCCAGGGATCGCTTCGAGCTTGTCGAGTGTGCCTCCCGTATGGCCAAGGCCCCGGCCAGATAACTGTGGGACTGCCACGCCATAGACGGCAACCAGCGGAGCAAGTGGGAGTGTAATCTTGTCGCCCACACCGCCCGTCGAGTGCTTGTCGGCAGTTGGCTTGCCGAGCGAGCTGAAATCCATTCGCTCACCCGAATTGATCATGGCGGTGGTCCACTGGGAAATCTCTTCGCGGTCCATGCCGTTGAGGAAAATCGCCATCGCGAGAGCAGCCATCTGCTCATCGCCCATCGCACCCTTCGTGTACGCATCGATTGTCCAATTAATTTCGTCCAATGAAAGCTTGTGGCCTTCACGCTTGGCGCGAATAATATCTACGGCATCAAATTGCTTCATCCATCCACCTTTTAAAAGATCGTCTTTGAATAGTCGACGCTCGCGCTGCCCCCATATTCTTGGAGCGAGCGCGGGCCAAATGCTTCGGGTAACACGTACGTCATGGGCTGCGGGCCGGCCTCTGGCATGTAGACCAGGAGCTCTGGTCCACCGTGCTCGTAGAGAATTTGCCTACAGCGCCCACATGGCACAACGACCTCCTCGTTGCCGTTAACGCAATAGACAGCAACAAGGCGGCCGCCTCCTGCGCGTATCAGTGCAGACACCATTCCGTTCTCGGCGCATGTGCCCAGCCCGGTTGACGCATTTTCAACGTTGCACCCCGACACGAGCCGGCCATCGGCGGTGAGCCCCGCAACGCCGACCGGATATCCCGAATACGGCGCATAAGCGGTGCCCATCGCTTCGATGGCCAACTCTTCGAGCTTCGTCCAATTGATCTCACCCATTGCCATCACACTACTTCTCGTCGCGCTACTTGAGGTACGGAATGTTCTCAGCAGCCGGCGGACGCGACCTGCCCACGAAACCAGCCACCGCGATGATCGTGATGACGTACGGAATCATGTTCACAAGATCCGACGGAATGCCACTGTGCAGGCTCGGGATGAGCTGCGCAACGGCCTGTGCGAATCCGAACATGACCGCAGCGCCCAATGCACCAACCGGGTGCCACTTACCGAGGATCATGGCTGCTAGAGCGATGTATCCGTTACCGGACGAAATGTTGTTCGTGAATGCAAGGCCCGAACCGATCGTAAAGAACGCGCCGCCTAAACCAGCAAGCGAGGAGGCAAAGATCGTGTTCAACGTACGGGTGCGATTGACGTTGATGCCCACCGTATCGGCGGCCTTCGGATGCTCACCACAGGCGCGAAGACGAAGGCCCCAACGCGAGCGGAATATGAAGATTGACAGCAACACAACGGCGGCGTACATGATGTAGACCAAAATTGACTGGTTAAAGAGCATGGGGCCAATGACTGGAATTTCAGACAAGCCCGGAATCTTTATTGATTTCAACGAGTAGCGGTTCGTGTTGAGCAACGACTGGTTTTCGGTCATGAGTGTTCCGAAGAAGAACGTCGTCAAACCAAGTGCCAGCACATTGAGAACAACACCAACGATGATCTGGTCAACGCCGTATCGCACGGAGAACAGCGCGAGCAGAGAGCCGAGGAACGCACCCGCAAGCGGAGCGAACAGGAGGCCCATATAGGCGTTCTGGAAGTACGAGGCTGCCATGACGCCGGCGAAGGCGCCCGCAAGGAGCTGGCCTTCGATGTTGATGTTGATAACACCCACACGCTCGGACACGACGCCCGAAAGCGAACCGAAAATCAACGGCGTAGAAATAGCGACGGTCGACACGAGTGTCGAGGTCACAGTCACCGCACCTGACGATCCAGCACCGGCGAAGATGAGGAAGCCAAACACGGTCAGTAAGCCAACGAGCACCATCATTACGATGTCGATGGCTTTCCCCACTCGTCCGTACTTGCCACGCGAGAGGGTGGACACCACTGCCCACACGGTCCCAACAGCGGCAATAATCGCGAACACCCACAAGATCCCCGATGCGTTGACGGTGATGTCGTCGATATTAATGGTTTGATTGCGGTCGTTTAGACGAAGCCGCGAATCGCCCTCCACCGTGGATGCAACGAACACGAGAAGGATTGTCGCAAGCAGGAACGTGATCGGAATCTTCCACGACACGCGCTGCTGGATCTCTTTGGCCTCCACCATTTGTGGAGCTTGTGACGTCTGTGCTTCTACGCTCATCGCTGCTCCCCTCCTTCGTGCGTCATATCTTCGGGGCCGTCGTTGTCGACCGTCTTTTCTCCCACGCGGATGCGACTCTCGTCGCGTACCGGAACATGCTCGTCTTCCGGAGCAGCTCCCGCGCGCTCGACTTCCTCTTCAATGAGCGCGTTTGCGTTAACCTGGTTAACCTCCATGCCACGCTCCGACAGTGTGACGTACTGACGCAACGTGATGTTGTTGAACTTCGGCAGGCGGAAGATCCAACGTACAAGCGCCGGGGCCGCAATGAGAAGCACAATCGTTGACTGGAGGATCAGAATCATGTCAATTGGTACGCCGGCGTTTTGCATGATGTAGCCACCAGCCTTGAACGCACCGAACAAAAGCCCTGCAAAGAACGTACCAATCGGCTTATTGCGGCCTAGGAGCGCCACCGTAATGGCGTCAAAGCCGACGTTTCCTGCGACGTTTCCGGACACGTACCCGATCGTGCCTAATGCTTCGTTTGCACCGGCCATTCCAAGGAAGGACCCGGAGACGACCATCGTCAAAATCGTGACCCTACCGACAGAAATGCCGGCGGTGCGAGCAGCATCGGGATTTGCGCCGACGGCGCGGACTTCGAATCCGAACGTGGAACGCTCGAGGATCCACCAGAAAACGACCGTCGCCAATATTGCGAGCAGAATGCCCGAATGGATCTTGAATGGCGCATCAAGCAGTGGCGTCATCGCTGCCGTATCTGCGACGTTGGGGGTCTTCGGAAAGTTCGTGCCCGGCACCTGCCACGATGGCTGAAGCAGAATGTAACTCAGCGCCAACCCCGAGATGGAGTTCAACATGATCGTGACGATGACTTCATTCGCGCCTGTTCGCGCCTTCAAAATACCCGCAATGGATGCGTAGAGAGCGCCAGCCACAAGGCCGGCAAGCACGGCCAGGATTGTGTGAATAACTGGCGGGAAGTCATAGTTGAAGCCCACCCAGGCCGCTGCCAGTGCGCCGAAAACAAGCTGACCAGCACCACCAATATTGAACAAGCCTGCACGGAAGCCGAACGCTAGGCCGAGACCTCCGAGAATGAGTGGAATCGCGTAAAAGAACGAATCTGTCAGAGGTTTGATCTGATAGGCGAAATTACGTCCGTTCGGATTGAAAATCGCTCCGCGGAACATGTTGTAATACGCCTCGGTCACCGACGCGCCCGTCATCGCAATCAGCAAAGCACCGATCGCAAATGCGATGACCACCGCAAGAATCGAGACGAGCCAACCAGATCGAAGTCCAGTGTAAACAACACCCTTCAACCACGTGCCAAAGCCGGCTTTCGTTACAATCTCTGGATCACCTGATGCGCCCAAAGGTGCGTCTGTAGGTTGATTACTCATTGGCGCCGACCTCCTGTGCGGGAGCCACATTCTCTGCGGCAAGAGCCTCTTCTTGCGGAACGCCGGCCATCATGAGACCAAGTGCGCTTCGGGGCGTATCTGCAGGGACAATACCGTTCACGCGGCCGCGGTACATGACCACGATCCGGTCGGCAAGACCAACAACTTCGTCGAGCTCTGAGGACACCAGGAGCACCGGCGTGCCTGAGTCACGGACTTCGACGATCCTCTTGTGAATAAATTCGATCGATCCCACGTCAACACCGCGGGTCGGCTGGTTCGCAACCAGAAGTTGGAGATCACGTGAAAGCTCGCGCGCTACAACGACTTTCTGCTGGTTACCACCTGACAACGTCGAGATCGGATCCGTCACCTGAGTCAGACGAATATCAAACTCTTCGGCCTTTTCACGCGCATTGTCGAGAATGACCTTCGGCCGGAGGGCTAGACCTTTCGAAAACGGTTCGTAGCGGTACTGATCTAAAATCAAATTCTCCGCTACTGAAAACGTGGCAATGACGCCGTCGGACGAGCGGTCTTCGGGAATAAGTCCAATGCCGGCATCAATAGCTTGGCGAACACCGTGAGTCGTCATGTCGGTGTCATTGAGGTGAACCCGGCCTCCGGCGGAGGAGTGCAAACCCATGATCACCTCGGCAAGCTCGGTTTGACCATTACCCTGAACGCCGGCGATCGCAACGATCTCACCTTTGTGAACGTCAAACGACACGCCGTCAAGAACTCTGGTTCCAACCTCGCTAAAGGCCGTGAGGTTATCAACCGACAACCCGACGCCCGATACCTCAGGCTCGTCTTTTTCAACCTGCATGAGCACCGGTCGGCCGACCATCATCGTCGCGAGTTCAGCTTCGGTGCTCTTCGGGTCAGCCTTACCTACAACTTTTCCGCGACGAATGACCGTGATGTCGTCTGCCACCGCACGAACCTCGCGAAGTTTGTGCGTGATAAACACGATTGACGTGCCGGTGTCAGCGAGCTGGCGCATGATATTCATCAGCTCGTCAGTTTCCTGAGGTGTCAGCACGGCAGTCGGCTCATCCAGAATGAGAACCCTCGCATCACGCGATAGAGCCTTCACAATTTCCACACGTTGCTGAGCGCCAACGGGAAGATCCTCGATCAGTGCGTCTGGATCGAGATTAAATCCGAAGCGAGCCGAAACGTCACGGACGATCTGCTTCGCTTTCTTAATGTCAATAAGTCCGCCAACCTTAGTGGGTTCGTAACCTAAAGCGATCGACTCCGCGACCGTGAACACCGGGATCAGCATGAAGTGCTGATGGACCATTCCGATACCCGCGGCGACGGCGTCGCCCGGACCGTTTAACTTAACTGGTTTCCCGTCGAGAAAAATTTCGCCTTCATCGGCATCATACAAACCGAACAAGACGTTCATCAGGGTAGATTTGCCAGCTCCGTTCTCTCCAAGGAGAGCATGGATGTGGCCTTCTTCGACGACCAGGTCGATCTGATCATTAGCTACGAGAGTTCCGAATCGCTTCGTGATCCCTCTGAGTTCGAGTTTCACGCTGTATGCCTTTCGCGTTCCGTGATACTGAGTTCCGTGATACTGAGTTCCGTGATGCCTAGCTCAGTGACACTTAGTTCCCCAAGACTTCGGAGGCCCGGCCCATCGGGCCGGGCCTCCATTGAGCTTAGTATCCGTTGATAACGGGTAACTTACCCGAGTGTTTACGGAGCGTTCGGGGTCTCGACGACGATCTCGCCGGACTTGATCTGCTCTGTAATCTCATCGATCTCCGACTTCAGTTCATCGGAAACCACCGAATCCAAATCGTGGAATGGAGCAATACCAACGCCATCATTCTCAAGTGTGCCGATGTACGGCTCAGAGGAGAATTCGTCCTGAACGCCTGCTCGGACCGTGTCCTGAACCGAAACCGCGATGTCCTTCATGACGGAGGTCAAAATGTACTCGCCGTAGTCAGGTGCAGTCTCGTACCAATCCGAATCAACGCCGATGAAGTACGCATCGCCCGTCTCCTGGATTGCTGCTGCTGCGCCGAGGCCAACCGGGCCTGCGACAGGCATGATCACGTCAGCGCCCTGATCGAGGAACTGCTGAGCCTGCTGCTTGCCAAGGGTCTGGTCATCGAACGAGTTCGTGAAGGCGCCGGTCTGGGCATCCTTGTCCCAACCGAGGACCGATACGTCCGTGCCCTTCTGCTCATTGTAGTAGTCAACGCCGTCGGCAAAACCGTCCATGAAGATCGACACGGAAGGAATCTGCATACCGCCGAAGGTTGCAACCGTGCCGGTCTCTGAAACGCCAGCTGCAAGGTACCCAGCAAGGAACGCTGCTTCAGCAGTGTTGAACACGAGCGGGCGCCCGTTTTCGAGGGTCACTGGATTGGAATCTGCATCCGTGAACATCGCATCCACAAGACCAAAGGACAGGTCCGGGTTAGCGTTTGCCGCATCCTCGAGCGGCTGCTCAAGAAGGAAGCCAACGCCGATGATCATGTCACAGCCGTCTGCAACCATGGCATCGACATTGGGCGCAAAGTCGGAGTCAGCCTGCGACTCTGCGGTATTCGTCTCGATGCCTAGCTCATCCTTGGCGGCCATCAGGCCGTTGTATGCGGACTCGTTAAAGGAACGATCGTCCCAGCCGCCGGCGTCGGAAACGATACATGCTTTGTAATCAACCGACGTTCCGTCGTCGCCGTTACCGTCGCCATCGCCATTGTCATCGCTCGAGCATGCGCTCAGTGCGAGCATAGCTGCAGCGGCAACCGCGGCAAACTTTTTAAAATTCCTCACGTGGATACTCCTTCGTAATCGTCACGATCACCGCGCTCATGCAGTGAGTTAACACAAGAATAGCGCGTGCATTGCTAAAAGTCGCACTAATAGTCCTGTTTCGAAAATCTTGACCGACTCGTTATCTGTTCATTTGGCGTTTACTCGCCGTCTTCCTCGAGTTAACGAAGCTGATCCAAGCCAAGGTCTGTAATTTTGTCAACAATTTCTTTGACATTTTGGGCTGCATCGCGGCTCGTGAGAAGTATGGCGTCCGCAGTTTCAACGACGACGACGTCCTCCAGTCCCACCACCGCGATCGGCTTGGAGTAGGTGTACACGAGGGCCCCGGGTGAGTCAACGGTAAAAACAGGCTGCTCCTTCCCGCCGGGAGCGACTTTCGTACCCGGTTCAACGACGTCGCGAAGCGATGCGAAGTCGCCCACGTCGGACCAGCCCATCTCCACAGGCACGACGGCGACCCCGCCGGCAGCAGCCACAGGTTCGGCAATAGCGTGGTCAATCGAGATCTTCTTCAGTGTCGGCCAGACCCTGTCCATAATCTCGGACCGCTGCGGCGTATCGTACGCCCGCGCAATCTCGAGAACGCCGGCGTAGAGCTCGGGTTCGAACTTCTCGAGTGCGCCAAGCAGTACGCTCGTCTTCGCGACGAACATCCCAGCGTTCCACCGGTAGTTGCCCGTCGTGACGTACTCTCGGGCGGTCCCAAGATCAGGTTTTTCCACGAATTCGATGACGGCGGCCGCGTGCTCCATGCCCTCGAGCGTCTCGCCCTGATGAATATAACCAAATCCGGTGGCTGGATGGTCAGGCGTTATTCCAATCGTCACGAGATAGTCGCGTTCGGCTGCCCTCTGCGCTTCCAGCACGGCTTCGTGGAATGCTTGTTGATCCGAAATCACATGATCCGCAGCAAATGATCCGATCACCACATCACCGTGCCGCTCCCTGATCACGGCTGCTGCGAGCGCAATTGCCGGCATTGAATCGCGGGGCGATGGCTCGGCAAGGACGTTCTCGTTCGAGATCTCCGTCAATTGCGCCTTGACCGCATCGGCGTGTGCCACGCCCGTCACGATCATCGTGCTCCTCGAGACCTTCGAGAGTCGATCGACGGTCTGCTGGATCAGGGTCCGACCGGCGCCCGTCAGGTCGCTCAGGAATTTCGGGTGATTCCGCCTCGACAGCGGCCACAACCGGGTCCCAGCGCCGCCCGCCGGAATGATCGCGTAAATCATGCTCGCACCTTGTCTCTCATCGCTTGGTTGTCTCTGGTCGCTTCGTACTACAGCCCATGATGCCTCATGGTTCACAGGCAGGTTCGAGCACGCCTATTTCTCGCTGCTCACAATCTCGACGTCGCCCCTGTCCACAGCCGCAAGTTTGCGATTGGTGGTGTGGGTCGTTGCGGTATAGAAGGATTCCCACGCGCCATCGCGGTAATCCTGTTCGGCCTCAGCTAGAGCCTGCTCGGCCTGCTGGACCTGCAGCTCCGCCTTCTCGATTCTCTTGCGCACGCGGCGCTCCTTGATCCCCCTCCACCGAGGAATTTCCTCGGGTTTGGGTTCGGGCGGATCGGGAGCGATCGTGCCTGAAATCGGATCGTGGGACCAGCGTTTCGTCTTGGGTTCAGACTCGGTCACGTAGTTCGGAGTTTCTTCAAGGTGCTCAATCTGGCTCGGCGTGGGCTGGCCAGGACCGGGTGGATTAGCGACGACGCACGAAGCGATCAGCATGAGCCGGGCAAGGAAGTTCACCCAGAGTAACAGCGTGCCGATGGCGGCAAAGCCCTGCAGGAGTTCGTTGTCGGATACCGATCCCACAACCGAAGTTCCAAGGAAACGGAGCAGGGTCGAGCCGAGACCGCCGACGAAGCCGCCCACAACTAAATCCCGGCGGGGTGCACGCACGCCAGACATCACGCGAATGAGGAACATGATCACAGCGCTATCCACGAAGAATGCGATCACATATGTTCCGAACGTCAAGAGGAACGTGCTGGCACCTTCGGTGAAATGGAAGAACTCGAGGATTGGTTCTGCAAAGAATTGCGCGGCCATGGTCAGCACCGTCGTCACCAAGACCGATGTGCCAAGGACCAGGAAGCCACTGAAGTCGATCAGTTTCGCAAGGACGGGATTTCGTGGAATTCGCGAAATCCCGAACATGTTGAGCACGGAGTTACGGATACCGGTCATCAATCCCACCGACGACCAGAGCAACACCAACAAGCCGATCAGAGCATAGAGGTTGAACGGGTTATCAACAATGAGGTCGGCAGGGTTTAAGATGCCATCGCTGTTTGGACCATTCATCTTGAGCACACCCGGTAGCGCAGAATCAATTGACTCAAAGAGAGCGTCGCGCAACTCCTGATTGCCACCCAAGAAATAGGAGAACATGGTCAGGCCAAAAGTGAGAGCACCGGCAATGGCAAACAGTGCCGAATATGCGATGCCACCCGACAGTTGCGGGCCGCGGGCGGTCGAGTACCGCTGAACCGCACGGACAATCCGGAGATTCATCACCCATTCGAAGAGGCTTTTGCCTTTCGATACGATCTCGGGAGGTCCGTCGTCGTCAGTCTTGAGCTTAAATTGTGTGCTCATCGTCCTCCTTACACTTCGTCCTTCATCCTTACACTTCGTACTTCATCACCAGCGGCGCGTGGTCGGACCAGCGTTCCGCATACGACGCCGCCCGGTCGACTCTGGCCGACACTGTACGCTCGGCGAGCTCCGGCGTCGTCATCTGATAATCAATACGCCAGCCGGCATCGTTGTCAAATGCCTTGCCCCGCTGTGACCACCACGTGTAGGGGCCTTGCGTCGGCCCGGACAGCTTGCGGTGCGCGTCGACCCATTCGCCCCCAAACCACCGATTGAGGTAATCAATTTCGGGGTCGAGAACGCCGGAGGTCTTGTTGTAATTCGGCTTCCAATTCTTAATATCGAGCGGTGTGTGAACGATGTTGAAGTCGCCACCCACGAGCACGTGAGGCGCGTCGTCCGTTCGCGCAGCGAGCAACATGTCAAGGCGAGCCTCGACGCGGTTCAGGTGGGCATACTTGGCGGCCATCTTCTCCGGATTATTGGCGACCCCAGAATGGAGGTACGCGGACACGAACGTTGTGCCAAGCGAAGGCACCGTCGCTTCGACCCAGCGGCCCGTATCAACGTCCGGCTCATCCGCACCAAGACCAATCACATTCGTAGTGACCGGGTGATCCTTGCGGACCGCGATCGCCACTCCCGCGCGCCCCTTCAGCACCGACGCTTCCTGAATCAGGGTGTAATCATCGCCGACGATGTCAGCCACGAGGTCCTCGGGCGCACGCACCTCTTGCAAAAGCACGACGTCGGCGGCAGTCTCATCGACCCAATCCGCCATTCCCTTGCGCACAGCCGCTCGAATTCCGTTGACGTTGACAGTTACTACCAGCATCGATACTCCATTTTCGTCTCTCGGCCTCGCTGGGCCCATGTGCGCCTGCTCGTCGAACATTTCCACCCGTTCATCGGACCGTTCGCCCGCCATTGTACGGTGAGGCCATCACGCCTGCATGTTCACCGCCAACGGCCTTACTGGAGCTGGCGTTCTGCCGCTTCCACGACGTTCAAGAGCAGCGTCGCGCGGGTCATTGGTCCAACTCCCCCGGGATTCGGCGAGAAGTACCCGGCCACATCGCGAACTCCAACATCGACGTCGCCTTTAAGTTTCGACGTGCCATCCTCGCCTACCTCGCGCGTGACCCCAACGTCGAACACGGCGGCGCCGGGCTTGACCATGTCGGGTGTCACAAGTCCTGCCACGCCTGCGGCCGCAACGACGACGTCGGCGCGCTTCGTGTGCGATTTTAAATCGCGCGTCCCGATGTGACACGAGATCACAGTTGAGTTGATCTTCTCGTGGGTGAGTAACACCGATAGTGGACGACCGGCCGTTTTGCCCTGGCCGATCACACACACAACTGCCCCGTCCCAGATCACACCATGGCGTTCGCCGAGCTCAACGATGCCACGTGGCGTACATGCAATCGGTGAGGGCAAATCCCCTGTCGAGGATCCAGCCAACCGCCCGACATTGATCGGGTGTAAGCCATCAACATCTTTCTCTGGTGCGATCGCTTCGACGATCGCGTCAGTATCGCACTGCGGTGGCAGTGGCAGCTGAACGATGAATCCCGTCACCGCTGGCGCTTCATTGAAATGTCGGACGGCAGCAAGCACATCTTCGGTTGTCGCATCTTCTGGCAACTCAACACGTAACGATCGAACGCCTACTTCTTTGCAATCGCGATGTTTGGCATCCACGTAGACGCGCGATCCGGGGTCCTCGCCCACGAGAATGGTGCCGAGCCCAGGCACCACGCCCTGCTCGCGCAATTTCGCGATGTGCTCGGCTAGCTCCTCCTTAATAGTGCCAGCGGTTGCCTTGCCGTCCATGAGGATCATGCCAACTGGTACAATCCTTCGTACAGTGGGAATTCTTGGGCGAGTTTGGCTGTGCGCGCACGTAGGCCCTCG
>JAAYGH010000212.1 GCA_012727825.1 Trueperella sp. | reverse complement strand
CTACCGTTGACCCCTTTCGGCATCGCTCCTACCTTGGCTGCGTACGCAGCGGCCGCCGCGCCTCCCAAGAAGGCGATGTGCGGTCCGAAGACCGGGCCAAAGACGACCGAACCCATGAACCAGCCTGCGTCAAGACCGGCCATGTATACGCCGAGACCGACGAGGTACATCAGACCGGTGAAGATAAAGGCCGTCTGGCCACCGATGGCCGCACCAAAGGCGCCACCTCCGAAGGCTGCTATGAGCCAAAAAATATCAATTTCCATGTTGCGCTTCCTTTGTCAGGGTGTGATGACGTGAACTCCCGCTCCACTCACCGGCGTTGGTGAGTGAGACGTTCGTTCTAGCCGGAAACCTGCCTTCATCGAGGTCAGAGTGCTCTTGCAAATCCGGTTACCTCACTGTGACCAGATTTCCACCTTCCCTTAAGGTAGCACCGGGTTTGATAGTTTTCACATAAATCATGAAAATTGCACAATATTGCGCGAGCGAGCGGAAATTGAAATGTAGTGCACGCCACCCTGCTAAAAAGTGCGCAGGAGGCTAGCGCAGAACCTCTCCCGACTGCAAGCTACGGCCCGGGAGCGCCTCGAACATTTCGAGCTCGCGCCTCAGGGGTAACGCCTCCCAATCGCCGTCGGAGGCAACAATCAAGCCTCCAAGCAGGTGGGCACGCGACAAGCGATCGTAGGGGCTCAGCCCATCGAGCCAACCCGACAGGTAACCGGACACGAAAGCATCGCCAGCACCGATGGGATCGACCACGCGCACCTTGTGGTTCGGGCACTCAGTGACACCCTCCTCTGTCTGAACACGCGCTAGATCGTCGGTCTTCCACACAGCCTGTTTCACGCCGTGCCTGTACGCCGCATCCATGGCCTTGAGCGGATCACTATGGGTGGTGAGAATTTCGTACTCTTCTGTGCCGCCGATAACGATGTCGGCCATCGTCGCGAGTTCCTGGAGCACCGGTGTGGCCTCCTCGCGCGACCATAGGCGGCTACGGTAATTGAGATCGAACGAGATCGGGATGCCGGCCTCCTTCGCCTCGCGCAAAAGTTGGAAGCTCGCTTCGCGAGCGGCGTCGCTGAGCGCTGGCGTGATGCCGGTCAGATGAACGATTCGCGGCTTGGCAGCTATCGCCGCGCTCACCTGCTCCGGCGAAAATATGCAGCCTGCCGAGCCTGCACGGTGGTAATCCACCCGCTTCGCCTCGGATCCCATGCCTCGCACGACCAGCAGGCCAGTCTGTTCCTCCCGGCGCTCCACAAAGTCCACACCCACGCGCTCACCGCGCAACGTGCGAAGTATCCCTTCACCAAAGGTATCCGGGCCAAGGGTGCCCACCCACTGCGCGTTGTGCCCGAGTCGCGCCATTGCAATCGCCACGTTGCCTTCCGCGCCCGACATAGTAATTCCTGCTTCGTTACCAACGCCGAACTGACCGCGTAGGCGAAGGGTGCCCATAACTTCACCCATGGTGACAAGATCGAGACTCATGTTGCTCCTTTGAAACATTGAACCGTCTCCTTGATCTTATACGTTGGGCACAAAAATCGGGGTGGTCTCGTGCATTCGAGACCACCCCGTTATTGTTGCGTTGCCACCTCGTCATTTCGCTTCACGGAGATCCGAATTATCTCGGAGATTACCGTCAAGCTCGCATGACTCAGCGCTTGAGCCCTAGTCGGTGCGCGTGCCACCGCCGTCGTGAGCGGGTTCGCCCGCGGGTTGGGCTCCGTCGTCGTCGCCCCCACTTGGGCCAACGGTCGTCGGCTGCGCCAGACCATTGATGACCTCGTTTTCCTGCGCGGGCTTGACGCCCTCAGGCAACTGGTAATCCGAATCGTGGCCCGAGAAGCT